>JBJMRA010000131.1:0-19810 GCA_045802365.1 Hyphomicrobiales bacterium
GTAAAGCCGAGTTTGGCGTAAAACGAGCGAAGATCATGATTGGCTTGGCCGACGGGCGTCACGGTCACCTGGTATCCGCTCGCGCCTCGCTCTGCCAAGAACGTTTCTATCGCCGCAACGAGCGAGCGCGACACGCCCCTGCCCCGCCACTCCGGCACGACGTAGAGGTCGCCCATCTCGCCCGACCACCCGAACTCGATCCCGAACTCCAGCGAAATGGTCGCGACCCCGACCGCGGAGGATTCGGCTTCGGCGACGAACAGGCCGCATGTATCAAGAGCAGTCATTTCCGCGATACGTCGTCTGATGAGCTTTGCAGCGGTGTCGAAGCCCTCTTCCGCAAAAAACCTGGCGAGGAGTGCCGCCGCTTCACCGGTATCGTCGAACGAGGTGAGCCGGCGGACGCGACACGTCATCAGATCAAACCGAGTTCGCTCAGCTCCTTGCGCATCTTGGGCGGAATCTTCCCCACAAGCGAGTTACGGGGCAGGTCCGGCGGGGCATCGCTCCCTTCAAGATAACGCCAGCCCTGGAAGGCGCGGCGAGGCGCCGGGCGAACGGGGATGATCTTCGGCTTGAACTCGATTCGGCAACGCTCGATGCCATCCTTTCCGCGAACGGCAACGAGGCCGGCAATCGGCTGGCGGCACATGATCATCCCGCGGATAACCCAGTACAGCGACCCATGCGGGAGAATTTCATCGCGCCGGCGCGGAAACATGCGGGTGACATGGCAGAGCTCGTCGCGCCCGGCTTTGGCGTCCTTGACCCATTGGACGAGTTCGTCGATCTCCTCGACGCCGACGCAAAGCTTGATCAGGTGAAGCGGCATGGTGCGATTATGCTCCCGATGACCGCGTGGGAAAACCGCGATCGGGTGTTTTCCGCAACGACTATTCCGAAGCTTCAAGAAGGCAGAGGAGGTCGCCCTCCTTGACCTGGGTTCCGGGGCTGGCCGGAAGCCGCTTGACGGTGCCCTTCACACCGGCCCTCAACGTGTGTTCCATTTTCATGGCGTCGAGGATGAGGAGCGGCTGCCCCGGCTCCACCGTTTGATCGAGTTCGACCAGAATGGCAATCACGCGCCCCGGCATCGGAGCATGGATGGCGGTAGCACCTTCGGCCGGACCGGCTTCACGCGCGAGCAGGTCTTCGGCCCGCACGGTGCAGTGGACCTGGCCGACGATGGTGAAAAGCACTCGCGCGGCTTCGTCGAAAAAGGAAGGTCCGGAGCTCGGGGCGGCTGATCGAACCGTTCCGTCCAAGCCGCGTGGTGCAATTGTCCGTCCACCCGCCTCGTAGAGCACCTCGACAGTGACCGGGTCACCGTTGATCAGCATGGGCCGGATGTCTTTCCTCGGCAGTCCGGCGAGGGACCAGCCGCGGGTATCGCCCCAGCCCGACCCAGCTTCGATCGGTCGGGCCCCATACTCGATCCAGGCAGAGGCGGCCTCGGCTTTCGCCTCGGGTGTGAGGGCCTGAGGGGCCAGGTCAGGGAGATGCGCGTCGATGAACGCCGTCGTCGCACCCCCTGCCCTGAACAGCGGATGATCGAGAACCTTGCCCAGAAAGCCGACGTTCGAGGTCAATCCGAGGATCGCGGTTTGGCGAAGCGCCAAACCGAGTTTGTCGATCGCCGCTTCCCGGGTCTCGGCGTGCGCGATCATTTTCGCGATCATCGGATCGTAGAAGGAGGTGATCTCGTCTCCTGCTTCCACTCCGCTATCGATCCGCAAGCCCTCCTCTCCGCGCGGCCAGCTGAGGACGTGAAGCCTTCCTGTCTGCGGGAGAAAGCCCGAGGCGGGGTTCTCGGCATAAATCCGCGCCTCGATCGCGTGGCCACGTGGCCTCACCTCGTCCTGGGACAAAGCGAGATCCTCGCCCGCCGCGATTCTGAGCTGATGCTCGACCAAATCGAGTCCGAGAATCTCTTCAGTGACCGGGTGCTCGACCTGAAGCCGCGTATTCATCTCGAGGAAGTAAAAGTCCGAGACTTCTCCGCCGGAGCGGGTCCCGGCGACGAACTCGACAGTGCCCGCCCCGACATAACCCACGGCCTTGGCGGCCGCGACCGCGGCCCTGCACATGCTCTCCCGGATGGTTCGCGGAAGCTTGGAGGCCGGAGCCTCTTCGATCACTTTCTGATGGCGCCGCTGGAGCGAGCAGTCCCGCTCTAACAGATGGAGACAGGTGCCCCGGGCATCGGCGATGATCTGCACTTCGACATGGCGTGGGTCGGGAATGAATTTCTCGATGATCACCCGATCGTCCCCGAAGGCAGCTGCTGCTTCACGCCGGCAACTTGCCAATGCGTCGAGAAACTCCGAGGACCGGGCGACCCGGCGCATCCCTTTTCCGCCGCCCCCCGCCACCGCCTTGATCATAACCGGATAGCCAACGTCATCGCCGGCCCGGGCCAGGGTTCGGACGTCCTGGTCCACCCCGTCGTATCCAGGAACGACGGGGACTCGAGCCTTCCTCATCAGGTGCTTCGCTGAATCCTTGTGGCCCATGGCGCGGATGGCCTCGGGCGGCGGGCCTACGAACACGATGCCCTTATTGCGGCATGCCTCAGCAAAGTCCGGGTTCTCGGAGAGAAAGCCGTAGCCCGGATGAATGCATTCGGCTCGCGCCTCGACCGCAATTTCGAGAATGCGCTTCGTATTGAGGTAGCTCTCACGTGCCGGTGGAGGCCCGATGAGATAGGCCTCATCGGCGTTCCGTACGTGAAGCGCGCGCGCGTCGGCTTCGGAATAGACCGCGATCGTCCTGAGGCCGAGCCTTCTTGCGGTGCGCTCGATGCGGCAGGCGATTTCGCCGCGATTGGCGATCAGGATCGAGGAGAACATCTACATCCTGAAGACGCCGAACCGGGTCGGCGGAATGGGTGCGTTGAGCGCGGCCGTGAATGCCAGGCCGAGGACCATGCGCGTTTCTGAGGGCGCGATGATGCCGTCGTCCCAGAGCCTGGCCGTCGCGAAGTAGGGGTTGCCCTCCGTCTCGTACTGTTCGCGGATCGGGCGCTTGAACTCTTCCTCTTCGGCGAGCGACCAGCTCTTCCCCTCGGCTTCCAGATTGTCGCGGCGAACCGTCGCCAGCACCGAGGCCGCCTGTTCTCCGCCCATCACCGATATCCGGCTATTCGGCCAGCTGAAGAGGAACCGCGGACCGAACGCGCGCCCGCACATCCCGTAGTTCCCCGCCCCGAACGACCCGCCAATGATGACGGTGATCTTTGGCACTTGCGCGCAGGCGACGGCAGTGACGAGCTTGGCGCCGTCCTTTGCTATTCCGCCGGCTTCGTATTTCCGGCCGACCATGAACCCTGAGATGTTCTGCAAAAAAAGCAGCGGGATCGACCGTTGGCAGCACAGCTCGATGAAGTGCGCGCCCTTGAGGGCGGACTCGGAGTAGAGGATGCCATTGTTGGCAATAATTCCGATCTCTATGCCGAAGAGGCGCGCAAAACCGGTCACGAGCGTTGTGGCGTAAAGAGCCTTGAACTCGGCGAGCTCAGAGCCGTCGACGAGGCGGGCGATCACCTCCCGCACGTCGTACGGCCGCGCGAAGGTCGGGGGAACCACGCCGTCGATCTCGCTCGGATCGTAGAGGGGCGGGTTCCCGCTCCCTCCGGAGCCGCTTGGGGCCGTTCTGCCCAGGCCCTGGACAATGCGCCTGACGATCGCGAGCGCCTGGAGATCGTCGACTGCATAGTGATCGGCCACTCCGGAATGGCGGGCATGGACGTCAGCGCCGCCGAGATCCTCTGCCGATACGACCTCGCCGGTTGCAGCCTTTACGAGAGGCGGCCCCCCGAGGAAGATCGTGCCCTGATTGCGCACAATCACCGCTTCGTCCGACATTGCGGGCACGTAGGCTCCACCTGCCGTGCAGGAGCCCATCACGCAAGCGATCTGCGGGATCGCTTCCGCGGACATCGTCGCTTGGTTGTAGAAGATGCGCCCGAAGTGTTCGCGATCCGGAAAAACCTCGGTCTGGTTGGGGAGGTTGGCCCCGCCGGAGTCGACAAGATAGATGCAGGGAAGCCGGTTTTCGCGCGCGACCTCCTGGGCGCGCAAATGCTTCTTCACGGTGATCGGGTAGTAGGTGCCGCCCTTGACGGTCGCATCGTTGCAGACGACGACGCATTCCCGGCCCGAGACCCGTCCGACGCCGGTGATGATGCCCGCCGCGTGAATATCGCCGCCATACATGCCGAATGCGGCGAGCGGCGAAAGCTCGAGGAACGGAGAACCCGGATCGAGAAGGGCGTTGACCCGGTCGCGTGGCAGAAGCTTACCGCGGGCCGCGTGCCTCTCGCGGGCCCGGGGAGGCCCGCCTATCGCGGCTTGGGCACGTCTCGAGACAAGCTCGTCCACCAGCGTCCGCATGGCGCGGGCATTCTCGCCGAAGGACTCTGAGGAGACCGCGACCTGCGACTTCAGAACCGCCATCTACGAATTGCTCAGGCGACCTCTTGCTGCGGCAGATCCCAGGTCTCCTCGAGGGCCGCGTCCTTCCACGCCCGGAACGCCTTTGTCGCAAGAATCGTCTCTACGTAGGACCGTGCGTCGGGTCCCATCGGGAGCGCGTAGGTATCGAACCTGGTCACGACCGGTGCGAACATCGCATCGGCGATCGAGAAGCGGCCGAACAGGTATTTGCCGCCTTTTCCATACTGCTGCCGGCAGTCACGCCAGATCGTCTCCACCCGTTCGGCATCGGCCTTGGCCGAGTCCGACATGGGGATCGGCGTCTTGGGCCGGCGGAGATTCATCGCGCACTCGTTTCTGAGTGCCGAAAAACTCGAATGCATCTCATAGGAGACCGCGCGCGCCGTGGCGCGGGCCGACTGCCCTGCCGGCCACAGCTTCTTTTCCGGAAAGGTCTCGGCCAGATATTCGAGGATGGCGAGCGAATCCCATATTTTGAGGCGGCCGTGATAGAGGACGGGAACTCGGCCCGCCTTCGAATGCTCGGCGATGCGGCGCTTCGTATCGGGCTTGTCGAGAGGGATCACGATCTCTTCGAAAGGCAGGCCGACCATGGTCATCGCGAACCACGGCCGCATCGACCATGATGAAAACACCTTGTTCCCGATAACGAGCGTAAGTCTCCCCATCGCCTGGCCTCCCTTTTGTCGCGCATCTCAACGCCCATTCAGCACGGTTGCGGGAGACTCTTCAATTCACTTCTGCCCGATCTTCTCAGTGGCACCGCCGGCGGCCTTCCAAGCCGCAAATCCTCCGGCCATATTGATAACCGGTCTGAGGCCCATACGCTTCAGCGTCTGCGTAGCGAGAAGCGACCGCCAGCCGCTCGCGTAATGAATGATGAAGGTCCTATCCTCGGCGAAAGTGGGCTTGTGATAGGGGCTTTCGGGGTCAACCCAGAACTCGAGCATGCCGCGCGACGCGTGAAAGGATCCGGGGATGCGACCCTCCCGCTCGAGCTCGCGAATATCGCGAATGTCAACCACGACAACGTCGGACCGCTTGGTCATCTCCACCGCCTGCTCGGCTGTGACCTGTTCCACCTCGGCTTCCGCCGCGTCCATCAGGGCCCTGTAGCCATTGGTGATCGTCTGTGGCATTTTACGGTCCCGCTGGTTTGGGAGGCACAGTTGATGCCCTTTCCCCGAACGCGGTCAAGGCAGAGCTGAATGAATGCGGAGCCCACGCATCGCGAAGCCGTCGCCGCCTTGGACGGCCTCGAGCTCGGTGCTCTTAAGGAGACCTCGGACCGACCAGGGCTCCTGCAACTAAGCGGGCATTTGGGCCTTATCCTCGTAAGCGGCACCATCGTCATATACGCCGATAGCTGGCTCGTCTGGGGCGCGGCGCTCCTGGTTTACGCCATCGCGCTCATGTTCCTGTTCTGCCTCGAGCACGAAGCCATTCACGGCACCGCCTTCCGTTCACGCCGCCTCAACCTCATCATCGCTGAAACGGCGGGGCTGCCGCTGCTGCTGCCACCGCGATATTTCCGCTATTTCCACTTCGCGCATCACCGTCATACCCAGGATCAGGCGCGGGACCCAGAGCTTGCCAGCCCGAAGCCGCAGACCTGGACCGACTACCTGATGTATCTCTCGGGCCTTCCCTACTGGACGGCGGCGGTAAAGGGCCTTGTCCGGCACGCTCTCGGGAGGGCTGAGGAAGATTTCATTCCACCGAGCGGCCGGGCAAAGGTCATTGCCGAAGCGCGCATCTATGTGAGCGTCTGTGTTACCCTAGCCGGCGCAAGTCTCTGGTTTGGTTGGACATGGCCGCTCGAGCTTTGGGTCTTGCCCGCGCTCCTCGGCCAGCCGTTTCTCAGAGCCTATGTTCTTGCCGAGCACGCCGCGTGCCCGCTTGTCGCCGACATGCTTTCCAATTCGCGGACCACCTACACCAACGCGGCCGTCCGCTTCCTCGCCTGGAACATGCCCTATCATGCCGCGCATCATGCCGTCCCGACGGTGCCCTTCCATCGCCTGCCCGATCTCAACGGCAAGCTTCGCGACCGGCTGAAGTCGACGGCCTGCGGCTACGTCGCCGCCCACCGCCAGATCAGAAGTGCATTTGGTGCTGCCCAATCGTCGACGGGAAATCGAGATCCATCCGCGATACGGCAAGCGCCGACATCCCCGCGACTGCGGTAAGATAGAGAAAGAAGATCAGCGGGATCTTCCGCCGGGTGCGGGCCGGAACCATGGCCGGTTTCTAACACGGCTCCCGTTAACGGAGGCCAAATCAGGCGTTAATCGGCCGTTCATCACATCGAGCGCGGCAGATACCTCCAGGCGACGATAGCGATCACCGAGAGCCCGAGGCCGAGGAGGGTGAAAACTATTCCGAGCGGGAACAGCAACAAGGCGAAGGAATAGATGAAAGACGGGATGAGATCGGAAAAGTCGATGTAGCTCCGGTAGACCGCCGTCATCTGGGCGCGCTCATGCGGCCGGACGGCGCGCAGGAATGGGATGCCGCCCACGCCGTCAAGCGCAGAGGTGCCGATCGTGCCGCCCAGCAGCAGGAGGCCCGCTGCGACCGGGGCCGACGTCCCGGCGATCCCGGCTCCGAGGCTCAACAACGCCACGGCCAGGAACGCGCCGGCGATCACCACGCGCAATCCGAGCCGCTCAGCCACCTTGCCGAACAGGAACGCGGTACACAGCACCGCATTTCCCGCCGAAATCAGAATGCCCCCGGCTTCCTTTCCGAGCTTGCCTTCGATCATCAAGAGTGGCCCGTACACGAAGAACGTCGACCAGAAGCAGGACCGTCCGAAGGCGATGAGCCAGGCAAGCCGGAGCCGCGGCTGTTCCATGTACCTTCGAATATTGGCGAGCGACGTTCGCGGACTCGCCTTGGCGGCCCGTATGACGGGATGGTCGTTGAGCCTCAAGTGCCAGAAGAGCGCGATGAGGACCAGGCTGACCAGGATACTCAGGACCTGAGGCGCCCAAGGGCCGTAGTGCTCGTAGAGCCACACCCCCGTGAACGGACCCAAGGTCCAGGAGACGGTCGATAGGGTGAGCCGCAGCGGCTCCGAGCGGACCAGATCCCCGCGTTTGATGTTGTCGAGAATGTACAGTGAGAGGGTGACGTTGAGGGTGGCTGCTCCGGCATTGCGTAGAATCATACCGGCGACTTGGCCGGGCAGCGAATAGGTCGCAAAACCCGTGCAGGCCACGATCAGCTCGGTCGCGCCCAGCGTATACATCCAGCGCCGGGGCAAACGACGAAAGAGGTAGGGCAGGCCGAGCGTGGTCGTGAGCAGCACGGTAATGCTGACGCAGGTGAAAAGGACGCTCACCCGCTGAGCCTCTCCCAGGAGATCGTGCGCCTGAACCGAGACGATCGCGGCAATGAGCGAGCGCGCGAAGGACTCGACCGCGAAAAGCATGGCGAACGCCATCGCTCCGCGTCTTGGCGCTGCGGCAGTCCAGATTGCTGGAGAGGCTTCGGAGGCCATGTGGGTGGGAAAGCGTCAGGTGATCCGATCGAGGACTAAGCATCGCGCCTCGACTCGCCACAAGGCATCGAAAGGCTGGCCATTCATGCGGAGCCCGTATGGCTTGCGCAGGCTGTCCGGCTTCAATAGGGGAGCGACAGATGCCCGCATCCGATAAGCAGAAGGTCGCGCTCGTGTCGATGGCCGCGAGCGCTGCGCTTGCCGGCGCGAAGCTCGCGGCCGGGACGATCACCGGATCGCTCGGCATCTTGTCGGAGGCGATCCACAGCCTCATCGATTTCGGCGCTACGATCATCACCTACTTCGCGGTCAAATGGGGCGATCAGCCGCCCGACGAGAAACATCACTACGGTCACGCCAAGTTCGAAAGCATCGCCGCGCTGGTCGAAACGGCCCTTCTCTTCGTCACGACCGGATGGATCATCTACGAGGCGTCGCACCGCCTGTTCACGGGCTACCGCGACGTCGCGCTCACATGGTGGGCCTTCGCGATTGTGGCAGGCTCGATCGTGATCGACTTCAATCGATCGCGGGCGCTGAGCCGGGTGGCGCAGACGACTTCGAGCGACGCGCTCAGCGCCGATGCCCTGCACTTCTCATCCGATATGTGGGGCTCGGTGGCGGTCTTGGCGGGCTTGGCCGCGGTTTCGGCTGGTTACCCCTGGGCCGACTCGGTTGCCGCCCTGCTCGTCGCCGCAGTCGTGTTGCTGGCCGCGGTTCGTCTGGGACGGCGAACGCTCAACACACTTCTCGACACCGCGCCCGAGGGGGCGAGCGAACGTATTCGCGCAATCGTCAATAGCTTCGATGGCGTGCTGGCGCTCGAGCGACTTCGCATCCGGCCCGCAGGCCCTACTCTCTTCGTAAGCATCGTGGTCGCGGTCAGGCGGACGACGCCGGTCGAGGAACTCGTACGGCTGCGCAACGGAATCGCTAATGAGGTGAGAAAGCTCTTTCCAAATGCCGACATCACCGTGACCGCCGATCCACTCGCCCTCGATGATGAGACGGTGTACCAGAAGGTCATGCTGATCGCAGCGCAGCACCGGCTCGCTATCCACCACTTGACGGTTCAGAAGATGGGATCGCGCACGGCGGTGAGCTTCGATCTCGAGGTGGACGGGGCGATGACGCTCAGCGGCGCGCATGAAAAGGCGACCCGTCTCGAAACGGCGATCCGCCATGATCTTGGGGACGATGTCGAGGTCGAAAGCCACATCGAGCCCATGCCGGAGACCATTCTCGAGGGCGAGGACGTCGACGAGGGCACGCGGACGAACATCGCGGAGAGGCTCCGGGCCCTCGCTCGGCAGGACGCGCGGGTGAGCGAGATTCACAATGTGCGGGTGCGCAGGAACGCACAAGGCCTATATGTTCACTATCACTGCGTCTTTCCGCCCGAGGAAACGGTGGAGACAGCCCACGATGTGATCGACCGAATGGAGATCGCGCTTCAGGACGGCCGCCCAGAAATCCGGCGCGTCATCGCTCACGCCGAGCCGGCCGATCGCCATCTCCATCACTGAACGATGCGGCACCTTCGCCCGGCCGACTACCGCATCATGCCCTGGAAGAACGGCGGCGGATCGACGATCGAGCTTGCCGTTTTCCCCGACAACTCAGACGTTTCGGTTGGCTCCTTCGCGTGGCGCGCGAGCATCGCCGATGTTTCGGCCGACGGTCCCTTTTCGCGATTCCCCGGTTACGAGCGCCACATCATGGCGATCGAGGGTGACGGTATGCTCCTCGAGGTCGAGGAGGCTCCCGACATCGAGCTCCGAAAACTCTTCATTCCTGCCACGTTTGCGGGCGACTGGACGGTATCGGGGCGGCTCGTCGGCGGACCAACCCGCGATTTCAATCTCATCGTCGCCAATTCGTTCGGCCGCTCGAAGCTCATAGTGAAGAGCCTCGAGATGGACGGCCGTTATCGAACGGCAGAAGGCATCGAGGTGGTCTATGTTGAGACGGGCGAACTCGTGGCGGGAGGACGCCTCATCGGCACCGGCGACACGCTGGTCAGCGAGGACGAGCGGGTCGAGCTTCGAGCGCTTCACGATCCCGTGCGCTTGATTGTCGGACGAATTGCACCGTTTCAGGCGGTGTCGTCATAAAGTTCGCGGCCAATGAGCCAGCGCCGGATCTCGCTCGTTCCGGCGCCGATCTCGTAGAGCTTCGCATCGCGAAGAAGGCGCCCAGTCGGGGTCTCGTTGATGTAGCCCGTCCCGCCGAGGCACTGGATTGCCTCGAGTGCCATCCAGGTGCCCTTCTCGGCGGCGTAGAGGATCGCCCCCGCGGCATCCTTTCGGGTGGTCTGGCCGCGGTCGCAGGCGCGGGCGACCGCATAGACATAGGCGCGCGCGGCGCTCATCACCGTGTACATGTCGGCGAGCTTGCCCTGCATGAGCTGAAACGTGCCGATCGGCTGGCCGAACTGTTTGCGCTCATGGAGGTAGGGAATGACGACATCCATGCAGGCCTGCATGATCCCGAGCGGGCCTGCGGCGAGCACCGCCCGTTCATAGTCAAGGCCCGACATCAAGACTTTGACGCCTTCGCCCACCGCTCCCAACACGTTCTCTTCCGGAACCTCGCAATCCTCGAAGACGAGCTCGCCCGTCTCGCTTCCTCTCATGCCGAGCTTGTTGAGCTTCTGCGCGACCCGGAAGCCTTTGAACTCCCTCTCGATCAGGAAGGCGGTGATGCCGCGCGGTCCGGCCTCGGGATCGGTTTTGGCGTAGACCACGAGCACGTCGGCGAGGGGTCCATTGGTGATCCAGAACTTGGTCCCGTTGAGCGCATACCGGCCATTCTTCTTGTCGGCCCTGAGCCGCATCGAAACGACGTCGGAGCCGGCGCCGGGCTCGGACATGGCAAGCGCTCCCACGTGCTCGCCCGAGATGAGCTTCGGGAGGTAGCGGCGCTTCTGGTTTTCGTTGCCGTTGCGCCTGATCTGGTTCACACAGAGATTGGAATGAGCGCCGTAGGAGAGTCCGACGGAGGCGCTGCCTCGCGAGATCTCCTCCATCGCCACGCAATGCTCGAGATAACCGAGCCCCGTTCCGCCATACTCCTCTTCGACGGTGATGCCGTGAAGCCCGAGTTCGCCGAGCCTCGGCCAGAGATGGCGGGGAAACTCGTCGGTGCGATCGATCTCGGCCGCCAGTGGAGCGATCTCGGCCTGCGTGAACGAACGCACGGTATCGCGGATCTGGTCGGCAGTCTCGCCCAGATCGTGGTCAAGTAGCGGCTGCTGTTTGGAGATCATCGGAAGAGCGATCTCCATTTTCCCCGCTCGTCATCCCGGCGAACGCCGGAACCCATCGATCCGCGCGATGGAAAGCACTTCGATATTCGCATTTTGATCACCATGGGCCCCGGCTTTCGCCGGGGTGACGGAGCTTTGGATGAGCGTTACGACGGCCCATGCAAGCGCATATAGCGCAGATAGGGCGTGCGCACACCATGGCGGGCGTAGGAGACCTCCACGGGGCGGTGCGCTCCTATGCGGGCCATGATCATCCGGACCCGTGCGCGAGCCACAATGCTGCAAGGCCGAGAAACGCGAAGAAACCCACGACGTCGGTCACCGTCGTCACGAAGACCCCCGAGGACACGGCGGGGTCGATGTCGAGCCCGTCGAGCGCGAGCGGGATCAGTATACCGGCGAGCGCTGCCGCCAACAGATTGATTATCATCGCGGCTCCGATGACGAGGCCGAGCATTTCGGTGCCGAACCACCACACCGCGAAGATGCCGACGATCAATGCGAACAGAAGGCCGTTGATCAGCCCGACCGCGCATTCCCGCAAAGTGACCTTGAAGGCGTTGACCGGCCCGAGGTGGCGGGTTGCCAAGGCGCGCACCGCCACTGTCATGGTCTGGGTACCGGCATTCCCTCCCATCGAGGCGACGATCGGCATCAGCACGGCGAGCGCAACCATCTGCTCGATCGTTGCGTCGAACCAGGAGATCACCCAGGAGGCGAGGACGGCGGTCGCAAGATTGATGGCGAGCCAGGCGAAGCGGGATCGCGTCGTCTTCCACACCGGGTCGGAGATGCTCTCCCCTGCCCCGACGCCGCCCAGATGCAGGATTTCCTGCTGGACCTCTTCCTGCATGACATCGACGACATCATCGATCGTGAGCATGCCCACGAGCCTGCCGTCCTCGTCTACGACGGCGGCGGAAACGAGGTTGTACTGCTCGAACTTGAAGGCGACCTCGTCCTCAGGATCGCCGATCCTGAAGACGGTCTGGTCGCGGTCCATGATCTCGGAGACCCGCCGGTCCGGGCCATGCCGCAGAAGTCTGCTCACCGGCATCACCCCGACCAGGTGAAAGGCGGGATCGACAACGTAAACCTCGACGAAATTTTCCGGCAGATCGGGGTCGGTTCGCATCTGCTCGAGCGTCCGCTCGATCGTCCAGAAGGCTGGAACGGCGGCGAAGTCGATCTGCATCAGCCGTGCGGCCGTTCCTTCGGGATAATCGAGCGCCCGAGTGAGCGCCGCCCGCTCCTCCTTCGAGACCTTGGCGAGGATTTCCTGCTGATCGGCCTCGTCGAGATCCTCGATCAGGTAGAGCGCATCATCGGTGTCGAGCTTGTCGATGGCCGAAGCGACGTCCTCGGGCGGGAGGGCCTCTATGACTTCATCGCGCACCCTTTCGTCGAGTTCCGCCAGAGCCTCGACGTCGAAGGATCTGCCGAGGGCTGTCACGAGCCGCACCCGCTCGTCCTGTTCGAGCGCCTCGATCAGATCGGCGAGATCAGCGGCATGCAGATCTCCAGCGGCGGCGTTGACGGCGGCGGGATCGGATTCGGACAGAGCCGCGCGAACGCGCTCGATGAATTGGGGGGCCAGCGATCCCCATTCATCGCGGATCTCGAGCTTCTCGGCGGTTTCGCTCATCGGCTGTCGGATTGCACCCTAGCTGGTTTCCGTGGCACAGTTTCAAATGACCGGGCAAGGGAAAGCGATGCGGACGATCGAGGACAGCGAGCGGGTGGTGGTCAATATCAACGGCGCCCAGTTTCGCCCCTTCGAGGCCGACGGGCGGGAAGTAGCCGGCCAGAGCTATCTCCAGCTCGATGACGGGTTCCCGCAAGGGTGCGGCTTCCACATCTACCGGATGGCGCCTGGTACCTCGAGCCAGCCCCATGAACACACCTGCCATGAGCAGTTTTTGGTGCTCGAGGGCGAGGTGATCGACAATGACGGTTTCCTATACCGGCAAGGTGATTTCGTTCTCCTGAAAGAGGGTACGCAGCACAGCTCGCGGACTGAAACCGGCGCCACGCTCGCGGTCTTCATTGCCACGAGCGAGCGCAATCTCTGACACCTCTGCCGCGTGAAGACCGAGACGCTCGCCAAGCTCGCCTGCGCCTTCTCCGGACTCGTCTGGGGCTTGTTCTGGATTCCGATCCGGGCCCTTGCCGGCGTCGGCGTCTCTGGCATCTGGGCCACGTTGATCTTCTATGTCGTGCCCCTCATCATCGTTCTGCCTCTCCTCTTGTGGCGCTGGCGCGCCGCGCTGAAGGGAGGACCGTGGCTCCAGGGCCTCGCTCTCGTGTCGGCCCTGAGCCTCGTTCTTTATTCGATTTCCATCCTCTACACGGACATCGTCCGGGCCATGCTCCTCTTCTATCTGACGCCGCTGTGGAGCACGCTTCTCGCCCGGCTCATCCTCCGCGAGCCCATAACGGGCCTGCGCTGGCTTGCAATGGCCATAGGAATTGCGGGCATGCTCGTCATCTTCAGGGTAGACGCCGGCCTGCCTTTTCCCGAGAGATTGGGCGACTGGCTCGCGCTCATGTCCGGCGTTCTCTGGGCCGTCGCCTCGGTCATGCTCCGCGCGGATCGCGGCACCCATACAATCGAGCTCTTCACGCTCAATTTTCTCTGGTCGGCGATCGTGGCTCTGGGGGTCGTTTTGGTGATCGACCCAGAGTTCAGCACATCGCCGCCATTGCGGGTCTACTTCGATCAGCTTCCTTGGTTGCTGCCGGTGATCGTCACCGTGGTCATGAGCGGTGTCTATACGACGATGTGGGGCGCGCCCAAGCTCAGTCCAGGCATCGTCGGGCTGCTGTTCATGACCGAGATCAGCGTGGGCGCGGTGACCGCCGCCTTATGGTCGGGAGATCCGTTCGGCTGGCGAGAAGCGATCGGCATCGTCCTCATCACCGCGGCAGGCGCGCTCGAGAGCCTTTGGAGTCTGGTCGCGCCGTGCGAAACCCGGCTCGATCACGCTCGCTGAAGGCCGCGTGATCGCTTGCGACGAATTCCCGGTTTACGGCTCCCTAAATCTTTCAGCGACTTGAGTCTGAGCTCAACGGGTCCGGGCTGCGGAGCCAGACGATTGAGCACGCGCACCGGGAGGTGAGGCGCGCGTTCCCCGCCTTCCTCATCATCCATGTCTACCGGCAGGAACAACCAGTCGAGCTTGGCCATAGATTACCGTCCCGGAACGGGTGCGTTTGGGCCAAGTCTGTCGGGAAGCGCTGAGCCCCGTCAAGGCATCCGGGGCCGCTCCGGAGATCAAATTTTTTGACGGCCGGCGGCCCTTAGGAGCATGGCTAACGATGGCCTAAGTCTTTGAAGAATTTATGGTTTGGTGCGGTCGAGAGGACTCGAACCTCCACGGTGTTACCCGCTAGCACCTCAAGCTAGTGCGTCTACCAATTCCGCCACGACCGCTCACGGGGAAGCGGCTCGGGATGTACCAGGAGGGGCCCGCGAAATCAACCCCGTGGCGTGCTAGGCGAATTGCGCTTTGCCGATAGTGTCGGCCATAGTTGCGCCCCGCGCGCCGAGGGGTTTCTCCACGGGACCTCGCGTCGAATCCCGCGCCGTTTGGTGCTCGATCTCGGAGTTGAGCTCGGCGCCGAGAAGAATGACGATGGAGGAAACCCAAAGCCACATCATGAACCCGATCGCCGCGCCGAGCGAACCGTATGTCGCATTATAGTCCGCGAAGTTCTGCAGATACCACGAGAGGAGGAGCGAGCCGCCGATCCAGGCGGTCGCCGCGAATAGGCTCCCGGGGGTCACCCATTCCCACTTCGGCTCGCGGCGGCTCGGGCCGTAACGGTAAAGCACGGCAAGCCCGAGAATGACGAAGACGAGAAGGATCGGCCATCGCACGAGCCAAATGATCGTGCTTACCCAGCTGTTGAGGCCGATGGCGGCAAGCACGAGGGGGAAGATCACCACCGCGCTCAAGGCGAGGAGGAGCGCAATGAGGCCGCCGATGGTGAATGCGAGAGAGATGAGATTGAGCCGAATGAAGCTTCGCTTCTCATCCTCTTCGTACGCCACGTTGAGGGCGTCGATCACGGCCTTCATACCCGAGTTGGAGCTCCACAAAGCGAGCCCGAGCGAGACGATGAAGGCAAAGCCGAGTGTTCCCGAAGGCTTCGATACGATCCGCTCGACCTGCTCGCGCAAGATGTCGACAGCGCCTGCGGGCATGACCGATGCCGCCAGATCGAGGTGCTCGCGGATCGTCCCGGGTTCTACAAAGAGCCCATAAAGCGACACGAACGCCGTCACGGTCGGGAAGAAGGCTAGAAGTCCGAAAAACACGACGCCTGCGGCGACCGCAAGCAGGCGATCCCTTTGGATCTCCTGATAGGTGCGCCACAGGATGTCCTTCCAGCCTTTCCAGGGTATCCGCCAGGGTGAGGAGGCGGCTCGGCCGCGCCCTCCTTCCTGCGAAGGGGCGATGGCGCGCACCCGCTTCACACGGTCGCGCGCCTCGCCACCGTTCAAGCGCTCCGGACGGAACGCAAGGGCCAAGCCACCGACTGCGGCCCCGAGAACCAGAACTCCGAGACCGGGTCGGCGGAGGTCAGCCATGATCTCAGCCTTTGAGCACCCGGTTCGTCCCAGACTTCAGGGCATCGCTGCCGGCTTGGGCCAGGTTCTGCACCTTGTCGGCCACCGCTTGAACTGCCTCGCCCGGAATGCCTTCTTTTTTCGCCGCATCCTTGACCTTTTCGAGGACCTCGCCGGCTGCGGCTTTCGCATCTTCCAGGTGTTGGGTCGCGGCCCTTCTCGCGGTTTGCTTGATCGAGTCGCTGGTAGCCCCGAGATATTCGTCCTCGACCCGCGTCCTCGGCAACAGTGCCGCAAGCGCCGCGCCGATGAGGAATCCGCCCATCGCTGCGACCAGGGGCTGCTCCTCGACAAACCTGCCAAGCTGCTGGGCGGCGTCGCGGCCGGTTGAGAGGGTCTGGTCGCGCATCCTTCGCGCCTGCTCGGTCATGACGTGCTGCGCCTCGGCAGCATAGCTCCCAACCGCCGCGCTGGCGGCGCGGCTGCTGTCGGTCACTCGGGACGCGGCATCCGTCAAGGTATCACGCACGTCGGACGCGGCTCCCGCAACCGTGTCCCGTACGTCGGTGGCGGCATCGGCGACGGTGTCGCGGACGCCCGAAGCTGTTCCTGTCACGGTATCACGCATGCCGGAGGCAGCACCCGCAGCGGCATCGCCCGCCCTTGCGGCGGTCCCCGAAACAGCGCCTGTTACTGAAGACGCGAGAGAGGATGCCCGATCCCTGAGGCTCGAGATCACGCCCTTACTGGACCGCGACGTCCCGGGGAGCTCATAGGATTGGCCGGCCGGGGCGCTCCGCGACCAGCCGAAGCTCCAGCCGGACGCTTCATCCGTGCCCCGTCCTTTCCCGGTGAGGAACATGGCACAGCCCGCGCCGATCAGGAGCGCCGGGATTGGGTTCTCCACGGCGGCATTCTTCAGGCCTCGAAGGAAATCACCGCCTCCATGGCGGCTGTAGGTCAAGACCTCGTCGAGCATGCGCCCTGGAGTTAGATTGTTCGCAAGCTCGTCGAGCGTCCCGGCGAGCCGCGAGCGGGTCGCGTCGGCCTCGTTCTCGATGGCCCGCGCGCTCTGATGATGTCCATTGCCGTTTTTCATGTCACGTGTTCCTTGACTGTGGCGATGTCAGCGCGAACCTGGTTCATCGCGCGTTCGGGAAGAAGGGTTGTGGATTTGACGGTATTGATGCCCGACATGAGGAGCACCACGCCGAGGATCGCGACGACGATGCCGACGAGCAGCAGGCCCCATTCCTCCGGCAGTCCCGCGACCGCCAGCCACTTCACCGCCGCCTGAAGCAGGAGGACGAGGCCGATGATTGCGGCGATGGCGCCGGCGCCGATCATTGTGCCGCTATTGGCGATGCGGCTCATTTTGTCGCTGAGCTCGACCCTGAGGAGATGGATCTCCGTGTGGAAGAGCGTCGCGAATTCGTTCATCGCATCCGTGACGAGTTGAACCAGCGATCGGCCGTTCTCGTTGCGCATGACTCACCTCGTCCAATCGCTGCGGCCCGAGGACGGGCCGACGTTTTCGTCCCCGGAGACTCCATAATCGATCTCGTCGCGGCTGCGGGTCATGCCCTCGTCAGGGCCTTGGGTCGATCTGCGGGTCGCGCTGCCATAACCCGACCTGTCGGAATCATAGCTCGACGAGCCACTGCCGTAGCTCGAAGAGCCGCTCGATTGCGTCCCGGCCTGAGAGCTGCTGCTCTTGATGAAGCGGGCAAGCGCGAAGCCGCCGAGCACGGCGCCGGCAATGAAGTATGTGGGCTGACGGCGCGCGAGATCGGTCGCGGCGGTGACCAGTTCCCCAAGGCTGCGGTTGCTGATGCCATCGGTGAAGCTCTCGACCTGCGCTGCCGCATCGCGAATCCGCCGCGCAACGGCCGGGGACTGCGACTCGAGCTCTTGGGCCGCCGTGTCCATGGCCTTTGTGAAGCTGCGCAATGCATTGGCGCCGCTCGCGACATTGGCCTCCGCGGTGGCGCCGAGTTCTTGTCCGATATTGGAAACGAGGTCGCTCGCTTGGGCGCGCATGGACTGGGCGAGACCCTGCACGGTCTTCATGCTGTCTTCGGCAATGCTGCCTGTCTCGCGGCGAGCTTGGTCCGACTCGCCCGACGACTGATCGCCAGCGCTGCGGGAACTGAACTCGTTCCGATCCGCACCGGTATTGATATTCCCCCTCGGGCCTTTGTCGAACGGGCTGGCGCGGTCGCTATCGGTCGAGCGATCTGCCGAGCCGGGCCCGCTGTCATTGGTTGCGGCGGTCATTGCTTGGTCCTCCTGATGAGCTAAATAACAAGCGGACAGGATGGGACAGGTTCCAACGTCAGCCTCGGTTCGGCCACTTTTCACCGACGCCCGAGATCGAACGCGTCGTGGAGACCTGCGGCTCGGCCTTTTGTCGCCCGACGAGGTGGTCTGCGAAACGAGTCCGAGCCTCGTCGACTATGAGGAGGCCGTTCGAGCGATGGATCGGCACGTCCTCCAAATCCGAGAGAGGGCTGCGCCGGAGCGCTTATGGCTCTTGGAACACCCGCCTATCTATACGGCAGGGACGAGCGCCCTCGAGTCCGACCTCGTCGATCCGCGGTTTCCGGTTCATCGCAGCGGACGCGGAGGGCAGTATACCTATCACGGGCCGGGCCAGCGGGTCGCCTATGTGATGCTCGACCTGAGGCGCCGCGGGAGCGATGTGAGAGCCTATGTGGCGGGCCTCGAGGAGTGGATCATTCGCACGCTGCACCGGTTAGGGATACGCGGCGAGCGCAGGGAGGATCGGGTCGGGGTGTGGGTCAGAAGACCGGGTGAGGCCCGGGAGGACAAGATCGCCGCCATCGGCGTGCGCGTGCGCCATTGGGTGTCATTTCATGGAATCAGCCTGAACGTGAACGCCGATCTGTCGCACTTCTCGGGGATCGTGCCCTGCGGCGTAAGAGAACATGGGGTCACGAGCCTCGCCGATCAGGGACTCGACGTTCAGATGTCGGATGTAGATCGCGCGCTAATAGCCTCATTCGCCGAGATTTTCGGTCCGGTTGGTGCTCTTCGCTAAATTGCTACTTGCACTGTTACGATTTCCCGACTACGAGTCTGGCGGTCAACCACTACGGATGGGATTACCCGACATGAAGCTTTATTTTTCACCGGGCGCCTGCTCGCTTTCGCCACACATTGTCCTTCGGGAGATCGGACAGAAATTCGACTTGGCCAAAGTCGACCTCGGCTCCAAGAAGACCGACGCGGGGGAGGACTACACGAAGGTCAATCCCAAGGGCTATGTGCCGGCCCTCGAGATCAAAGACGGCGAGGTCCTGACGGAAGGGCCTGCGATCGTCCAGTATCTTGCTGACAACGCGAAGGCGACGAACATCCTGCCCGCACCCGGAACCATGGGGCGGTATCGCGCCATGGAATGGCTGAATTTCATCACGTCCGAAATTCACAAAGCGTTTGGGTCGCTCTTCGGCAAAACCTTGAACGAAGACGCGCGGAAAGCCGCGATCGACCGCCTGTCGAGCCGATTTGGGTATCTCGACCAGCACCTGACTAAGAGCAAGTATCTGTTGGGAGACGCGTTCTCGGTTGCCGACGCCTATCTCTGGACGTGTTTGAGGTGGGCCAAGGGCCTTGGCATCGACCTTGATAAATGGACGCACCTTTCGGATTACGTCAGGCGGATCGGCGAGCGTCCGTCGGTCAGGGACGCAATGAAAGCCGAAGGACTGGCCTAAGCGTTCATCTCGTTGGGCGGACGGAAAAGTCCGGCCAACCCTCGTTCACGATGGGCGAAGTCTCGACGGCTTCGACTTCGCAGAACCGCGGGCCCTTGCCGCACAAGCCCAGCATCATGTCGACCGCCGATGCTGGTCCGAGCAGGACGGCCTCCACGGTCCCATCAGAGCGGTTGCGAACCCATCCCTTTACTTCGAGATCGAGGGCACAGCGGGCGAGCCACGCGCGATAGCCCACGCCCTGCACGCGGCCCCTGACCACCACGCGTA
>JBJMRA010000132.1:0-3869 GCA_045802365.1 Hyphomicrobiales bacterium
AGGCAACGAGCCACATGATTTCGGGCGAACTCGGGGAAGGCGAGGAACCGGGCGACCTCAATCCGGTTATTATTGCCGAACCTCCTAGGACCGTCCCCGAACTCTCGGTCGGCGAAGCCATCATACAGTTCGACATTTCGAGCGGTCCCGTGCTCCTCTTCCGGAACATCCGGGATGGCGGTCTCAACGTGATCTACCGGCACCCGGACGGTAACATCGGCTGGATCGATCCGTGGCCCAATCACTCCCGCTGACCCGGCGGGGAGCCCCAGAAGGACAGATCACATCAATGCAGGTTGCCGACATAGTTGATTCCCGTTCGGTTCTGCCGAGCCTCAAGGTTCGGAACAAAAAGCAGCTGCTGCAGGAGATCGCGCATGCCGCGAGCACGGTCGTCGCTATTGATTCGCGCACGATCTTCGAGACGCTGCTTCAGCGAGAGAAGCTCGGCTCGACGGGGTTGGGGCAGGGAATAGCGATCCCGCACGGCAAGCTCAAGGGATTGGCGCGCGTCTCCGGCCTCTTCGCGAGGCTCACGAATCCGATCGACTTCGATGCGGTCGACGGCCAGCCGGTCGATCTTGTGTTTCTTCTGCTCGCGCCCGAACACGCGGGAGCCGACCATCTCAAAGCCCTTGCCAAGGTGTCCAGATTGCTTCGCGACGGAGAGTTCGCGGCCAAGCTCCGCGGCACGGCGACGGCCGAGGGACTTTACGCGATCCTGACCGAGCCCGCCGCCTCCGCAGCGCCGCACGCAGCCTAGTGGATACTGACGGGCGTCAGCTCGTGCTCGAGAGCGTTGGCGACGGCTGCTTCCCAGCTTCCGGAGATCGATACGGGGGTGCCATCGGCTCCGTAGAGACAGTATAGCCTTATGCCGTCGGGAACATTGATCCGTGGGCCGAGGAGCTTGCCAGCATAGTCGGAATCGATTTCGCGAATATAGCCGAGAGAGCCGGTACCCAGGACTGCCAGCTGAGGAGCCGAGACTTCGGGCTTCTTGTCAGTTTCGGTGTTCATGTTACGCTCCTCCAATTTCGATCCGGCGTACAGCGCGCTCAGGCTCAGGCCGCTCCAGATCGATACTAAGCAATCCATTCTCGAGAGTGGCGCCGCTCACCTCGAGCCCGTCGGCCAAAACGAAGGCGCGCTGGAACTGACGGGCGGCGATGCCGCGATGCAGGTAGGACCTTTCACTGGGATCGGCTTGGCGGCCACGAATGACGAGCTGGTTCTCTTCGACGCTCACTTTGAGCTCCTCACGCGAAAACCCGGCAAGAGCGAGCGTAATGCGTAAGCGCTCTCCGCGTCCTTCCTGCCGCGGAAACCTTTCGATGTTGTAAGGAGGATAGCCATCGCCGGCACCTTTCGATGCCCGCTCGAGCCGGCGTTCGATCTCGCCGAACCCCAACAGAAGCGGACTGGAAAAAGGCGGAATACGCGTCATGCTGTTGCCCTTCATCAAGCGGCTCTGGCGAGCCGGCCCCATCGGCACCGCCCCGTCGGTCATTATATGTTCGCCACCTGTTTCGGTTTCAAGCATGGCTTGTGTCTCCGTGGACGACAGGCCACGATGGGATAAAGGAGACCTTCATGACTGCCGTCCGTGCGTGGCACACCGTTGCACCGCGCCTTATCGATGTCGCCACCGGCCGAACTCCCGCGGAAATGGTCATTCGGGATGGGCGCTGGGTGAACGTCCATTCCGGGGAGATCGTTCCCGCAACCGACGTGGCTATCATCGAAGGGCGTTTCGCTTATGCGGGACCTAATGCGGCGCACACCATCGGCGAACGCACTCATGTGATCGATGCGGCCGGGCGGTACATGACCCCGGGGCTCATCGACGGACACATGCATGTCGAGAGTGGGATGGTGACGGTCACGGAATTCGCCCGCGCCGTCATTCCGCATGGCACTACCAGCATGTTCATCGACCCGCACGAAATCGCCAACGTCCTCGGCCTTCCCGGAGTGCGGCTGATGCACGAGGAGGCGCTCAGCGTACCGATCAATGTCTGGGTCGAATGCCCGAGCTGCGTGCCTTCCGCGCCGGGACTGGAGCATGCCGGCGCAACGCTCGGGCCAGCCGACGTGGCGGAAGCGATGGCTTGGCCGGGCATCATAGGTCTCGGCGAAGTGATGAACTTTCCGGGGGTGGCGGCCGGAGATCCAAAGATGCTGGGCGAGATCGAAGCCACGCGCCAAACCGGCAAGACGATCGGCGGTCACTATGCTTCCCGTGATCTCGGGCTGCCGTTCCATGGCTATGTCGCAGGAGGGCCCGAAGACGATCACGAAGGGACGCGGGTCGAAGACGCGATCGCCCGCGTCCGGCAGGGTATGCGCGCCATGCTGCGGCTAGGCTCAGCATGGTTCGACGTCGCGGCGCAAATCAAGGCGGTGACCGAGCGGGGACTGGACCCGCGCAACTTCATTCTGTGCACCGACGACAGCCATTCTGGAACGCTCCTGCATGACGGGCACATGAACCGGGTCGTCCGTCACGCGATCGCGCAGGGGCTGAAGCCGATCACCGCCATACAGATGGCAACCCTCAACACGGCCCAGCACTTCGGGCTCGAGCGCGAGATCGGCTCGATCACGCCGGGACGGCGCGCCGACTTGATCCTCACTTCCGATCTCGCCGCCCTGCCGATCGAGATGGTGATCGCAGGCGGGCGCGTGCTGGCGGAAAGGGGCCGGCTCACGGCCGATGTCCCGCCCTATTCCTATCCCGATTGGGCGAAATCGACGGTGAAGCTCGGAAAGAAGCTCGCGGCCGCGGATTTCGACATCGGAGCACCGGCCGCCGCATCGAGAGTCAAGGTCAGAGTCATCGGTGTGGTTGAAAACCAGGCGCCGACACGCGCTCTCGAACGTGAGCTCCCGGTCAGGGATGGCAAAGTCGGCAGCGAGGGAGACGTGTGCCAGATCGCCCTTGTCGAGCGGCACCGCGGCACCGGTAAGGTCACGAACGGATTCGTCGCGGGCTTCGGTTACGATAAGCCCTGCGCCATCGCTTCGACAGTCGCCCATGACAGCCATCACATGATCGTAGTCGGAACCTCGAAGCCAGACATGGCGCAGGCGGCAAACCGGCTCGCGCAAGTTCAAGGCGGCATCGTGGTCGTCTCAGAGGGCCGCGAGCTCGCTCTCGTCGACATGCCGATCGCCGGACTCATGTCGACGGAGAGGGCCGAAGTCGTGGCCGCCAAGGCCGACCGCATGGTCGCGGCGATGCGGGAGTGCGGCTGCCGCCTCAACAATGCCTACATGCAGCATTCGCTTCTCGCTCTCGTCGTCATCCCCGAACTGCGCATCTCCGACATGGGCATCGTCGATGTGACGCGCTTCGAGCTCGTCGACCTCTTCGTTTGACCCTTCTTAATGCATCGAAAGCTCATTCTCGACGTCGATACCGGCACCGACGATGCGGTCGCGATCATGCTTGCGGCGCTCCACCCGGACCTCGACCTCCTCGCTTGCACGACGGTCAACGGCAACGCCGAGGTCGAGCATTGCACGGCCAATACGCTGAGCGTCCTCGATCATGTCGGCCGCAGCGACGTGCCGGTCCATGAGGGACTCGCGCAACCCATCGTGCGAGAGGATTTTCCGATCCCTCGCAAGAAGGAGGATCTCGCCGGAAAGATTCACGGGAAGCGTCTTCCCATTCTTCAATCCACTCGTGCCAAGGCTTCGAAGCATGCGGTCGAGTTCCTGATCGAAACCTATCGCGCGGCCACCGAGGAGATCACGCTCGTGCCCGTCGCCCCCTTGAGCAACATCGCGGCGGCGCTAAAGCTCGATCCGAAATTCGCCGATCGGGTTCCCGAGGTGGTGATCATGGGCGGCGGCCATGAAAT
>JBJMRA010000133.1:0-5211 GCA_045802365.1 Hyphomicrobiales bacterium
CCAGGTCGAGCCCGAGGTCAGCTCGCGCCGCTCGAAGAGGAGGGCATCGCCCCAGCCCTTCTTGGCGAGATGGTAGAGCGTCGATACGCCGACCACGCCGCCGCCGATCACCACTGCCCGCGCGTGAGACCTCATCTAGGCTCTCCCTGGACCTTTGAATCTGGGCCACATTAGTGAGCCGATTTCAAGGTTGGCGAGGCCATGCGACGCCACGACGGGCATTTCCGACCCAGCGCTCCGCAAGGCTAGAACTCGAGGCGCGAGTGCTCGACGAACCCGGACGTGGTCTCGTCCCAGCTCTTGGTAATGGCGGTGGTGCGCCAAACGCCTTTGTCGCGCTCGATCCGGTAGAGGGACCACGCGGCCGCATCGTCGGAGTGCTTGAGCGGCGTCGAGGCGGACGGAAGTCCCATGATGTTGACCGGACCGTGCCGGGAAACGAGCGTCTCGTGCGAGAGCCGATGGTTGTGGCCATGGAGAACGAGCTCCGCGCCTTCCGCTTCGAGCACGTCTTCTAGTGCGGCCGCATCCTCGAGGGCGCGCCGTTGGGGCGCAAGACCGGGAAGGGGGGGATGGTGGATGAGGAGCGTGCGGTAAAAGCCCCTCGTGCGGAGATCGCGCAGAATCTCGCCGATATGCGCGATCTGGAGCGATCCGAGCCTTCCGCCGGCGCGGTTGTAGGCCTGCGGCACCGCGCTCGAGGCGCCGATCAGCGCGATATTCTTCCTTTGGCGGACGAATGGAAATATGGCGGCGATATTGCCGGTCTGGCGCGCCCCAGGCACGGTCATGTCACCGATCATGTAGTCGGCCCAGAGTCCGGCTCCGCTCTCCCACGGGAAGTGGACATAGGCATCGTGATTGCCGGGGACGACCGTGATCCAGTCTGGCGGGCCGAGCTCCTTCAGCCACTTCGCCGCGAAGGCGAATTCGTCGGGAAGGGCGATATTGACGAGGTCGCCGGTGAGTGCCACGTGATCGGGAGCCGCGGCGCGGATATCCGCCGCCATGGCGAGCGATACCGCGGGCTTGTGTACGAAGCGCCGGCGCCGGTGCCACGAGATCGCGCCGATCATCCGCTTGCCGACATAATCGTACCAGGAGCCTGCCGGCAGCGGGCCGAGGTGCAGATCGGTCAGGTGCGCGAGGGTAAACATGAGCTGCTTATGCGATCGTCTTCTCGTAGACCCGGTAGGTCTTGTAGGGCCTCGCACCCAGCGCCTCGATGATGCGGCGCATTCCGGTGTTGTCCTCGAGAATCCACGAGAGCTCCGCCAAATGCGTCCCTCGCGATAGGTGGAACTTTCGGATGCGGTCGATGACGGCGACGGCGAGCGCGGGTCCGAGCGGCGTCGCGTGATGCTCGCGCTTGACGCCCATGAGCGGAATCCGCACGCGGGTGGGCGGGCGCATGAGACGGAGCGCGAGTTTTGCCCAGCCGAACGGCAACAGACGCCCGCCCAGGTCCTTGATCCAGTCGTTGATGTCGGGAAGCGAGATGGCCATCGCAGCGGGTTCCCCGCGGTACTCGGCAATGGCGATGTAATCGCCCGACACGAGCAGCTTCAGGTTCTTTCCCAAAGCCGCGATTTCAGCGTCCGTCATCGGAACGAATCCCCAGTTCTCCGACCAGGCATCGTTGAAGATGTCGATGACGACGGCGAGCTCGCGGTCGAGATCGCTCTTCCTCAGAGGACGGAGCTTCATGTTGCCCGGCCGGCCGGCCTTGTCGACCATCGCTTGCATCGCGCGCGGCAACGGCGGCCGCGCATCGTAGTCGTAGGCGATGACGTCCTTCGCTTTGACAAAGCCGAGAGCGTCCAGGTGCTCGGCATAATAGGGGCGGGCATGGCCCATCATCATCGCGGGCGGGGTATCGAAACCGTGGACGAGGAGGCCCGTCTCGTCGTTGATCGAAAAGCTGAACGGACCCTGAACGCGCTGCATTCCGCGCTCTCCGAGCCACGTCTGGGCGGCGTTCAGCAGCGCGCCGAATACGTCGGGATCATCGACCGCGTCGAGAAATCCAAATTGACCGGTCGCGTCCCGGTATCGTTCGAGCCGCAGCCGATCGATTTGCGCCGAAATGCGTCCGACAGCCTGATCGCCTTTCCAAGCGACGAACAGCGCTGCATCGGCATGTGCGAAATACGGGTTCTTCTTCGGATCGAGATGCTCGCGGCGCTCGAGAAAAAGGGGCGGTACCCAGTTCGGATCGGAGGCAAAGATCGAGAACGGCAGCTTGAGGAAAGCGTCACGCTCGCGATCGTTGCTGACCGGCCTGACCTCGACCCCGCTCTCACCCGTGACGGTCAGGCCGGTACCTGCTCTTCGGGGATCCGGGCAACCGCGCTCACCCTGCCACTCTCCACCTTGTAGAGATGCGTGGCGATGCTCGTCCACACGGGGCGATGCGTGATGGCCACGATCGTGTACCGGCCGGCGAGCCCTGCGATGTTCTCGCTGATGGCGGCCTCGGTCTCGGGATCGAGCGCGCTCGTCACCTCATCGAGGATGAGGAGCTCTGGATCGACGACGAGCGCGCGGGCGAGCGAGATGCGCTGGCGCTGGCCGCCCGACAGCTTGGCGCCCATCGAGCCTACCTCGGTCGCAAGCCCGTTCGGAAGCGAAGCGAAGAAGCCGCTCGCCCCCGCTTGCGCGAGAGCCGCGATAATTTCCTCGTCGGCGATCGCTGGGTCGCCGAGGGAGATGTTCTCGCGGATTGTGCTGTGCAGCAGATTGAGCTCCTGGGGCACATAGCCGATCGATCTTCGCCATCGCGCGATGTCGATTTCGGACAGCGGCACGCCGTCGAGCAGAATTTGGCCTTCGTCGGGGTCGTACAACCCCGTGAGCAGATCAATGAGCGTCGTCTTGCCGGCGCCCGATGGCCCTTGGAGGACGGTGATCGATCCTGCCGGGATTACGAAACTCGCATTGCGGATGACCGGTGTGCCAGAATGCGCGAAGGTGACCTTATCGAATCGGCATTCCGTTTCGAGACGGGGAATGCGCGTGCCGGAGTGGGTTTCGCGCGCGGCCGTCGCGACGTCGATCAGCTCCATCGTGCGCACATAAGCGCTTTCGACCTGAACGGACTGCTGCAGCAGCTTCTGCAGCTTGCTGATGATCGCGATGATCTGGAAGAAGATGAGGCCGGTGACGACGAGATCGGGAAGGGAGGCGTTGAGGAAGGTGATCGCGATATAAACCCCGAGGCCCAGCACGATCGCGACCAGGAGGTCATTGCCTTCGAAGAGCGCCTGGCGCGCGATCTCGCGGGTGGCGAGCGCGCGCCGGAGCCGCTTCAAGATACTCCGCATCTCGGCCACCAGCGGCTCGTAGCGGAACATCGTCTTGAGCGGCTTGAGGTTGTCCATGAGATCGGTCGTGAAGACGGTCAGCGCCTTGGTGCGGTCGGTCTGCCGGTAGCTCGCCTTCCGTCCGATCCTGATGAACGAGCTCAACACGGCGCCGATCAGGCCGCCCGCAACGAGGCCGGCGAGCGCCAAGCGCCAGTCGATCAGGAAACCCGCCCCCGCATAAACGACCGCCTGAACCGAATAGGACACGAGTTGGGCGGCGAGGTAGTAGGCATCGCCGGCGCGCGTCGCATCGTTGCTCATGACGTTGGCGATGTGGCCGGTGTGCCGGTTGGTGTGGAAGCTCCAGCGCGCCGCGAAGAGGGCCGAGATGAGCTTCCGCCTGATTCCGGTGGAAACACGGGCGACCGCCACCCCCGCATAGGCGAGGGCGGCAAAGGTGAGGAGGGATTTGATCGCGAAGAAGGCAACGACGAGCGCGACGAGGCTCCCGAGCGTAGGCTCGACGCCGAACGTGCGCAGGCCCGCATGGATGATGGCCGATATGCCGGAGGCACTCGCGTTTCCGGTCGCCGCCGCGATGGCGGGTGCGATCGACGTGACGCTGATCACTTCCGCGAATCCCGCGAGCAGGAGACAGGCGAGCACGAGCATCGGCCGCGTGTCTTCGGCCGTGAAGAAGATGCGGAAGACCTGTTTCATGCCTCGAGAGTCGCCATGAGCCGCGGGCAGCTTTACTGTGGTCGGGTCAGCGACTCAAGGTGACGCGATGCCCGCGCGCACGCCCAACCGCACCCTCTACAGAGCCGTTTCACGCAGCCTGCTTTATCCCTGGTTCCGCCTGCGACGGGGCGTGACGCTCGGAGTAAGAGCGTTGGTCATCGAGGGTGACAGCGTGCTGCTCGTCCGCCACTCTTACGCGCCGGGCTGGCTTTTGCCGGGCGGAGGCGTCGAGCGCGGCGAGAGCGTGTTCGACGCTCTGAGGCGGGAGCTCGAAGAGGAGGCGGGCGTCGTCGTGGGCGAGGCTCCCGTCCTGCACGGACTCTTCGCGAACGAGCAGAACTTCCGCGGCGATCACGTCGCGTGCTTTGTGGTGCGCCAGTTCGAGCGCATCGCCCGCGCGCGCTCGCTCGAGATCGCCGAAGCGCGCACATTTCCCGTGCAGGCCTTGCCCGAGCAGACGACCGGCGGCACCCGCCGCCGCATCGCCGAGGTATTCGACGGCGCGCCCATTTCGGCCCGTATTGGGGCCGCGGTGGTGTTTCAATCCTTCGATCCAGAGGTTCCACGCTTCGACATTGGTTGTTGTGGTGTAGCGCAAGCGCGCCTGCTCGCCCTCGATCAGCTTGACCTGCATTTCGGTGGCGAGAACAAGTGTAATCTCGTCCTGCACAGCGAAGATATCCTCAAGACCACGCTCGAAGCGTTCCGCCCAGATATGTACGCCCGTCGTAGCATCGATCAGCTGCGTCGTGATCCGAATTCGGCTGGCTGCCTTGCGGACGCTTCCTTCGAGCACGAAACGCACCCCGAGTTCCTGAGCGATCTGGCGCACATCAACCGCGCGTCCCTTGTAAGCGAAACTGGAATTACGAGCGATAACTGATAGCCCAGAGAGCTTTGAGAGTGTTGTGAGGATGTCTTCGACAAGTCCATCGGCAACAAACTCCTGCTCCGGATTAGTGCCCATGACCACGAAGGGCAGGACGACGATCGACGGCTTATCAGCCGCGGGTTTGGCGAATGAGAGAAAGTGGCTTGCCGCCGTGGCAGCTGGCCCATCCCACCGCCATACTCGCAGCGGCCGGCTGAGGTTCTTGAGCTTAATTTCACCCGAGTCGACGAAGCTGACCCCGACCTTGCCCTTGATTTGGATGTGGACGACGTC
>JBJMRA010000134.1:0-9147 GCA_045802365.1 Hyphomicrobiales bacterium
CAGACGAGATCTGGCATCGGATGATCGACATCAACCTGACTGGGGCGTTCCGTACCATCCGCCTCTGTTTCCCCGCGATGGCTGAACGGCGATTCGGGCGCATCATCAACTTCGCTTCGACCGCCGCCAATGTCGGCTATGTCCGCCACTCCGCCTACTGCGCGTCGAAGGCGGGGCTCCTCGGGTTGACACGTTGTGTCGCTCTCGAGGGCGCCGAGCACGGGATCACCTGCAACGCGATCAATCCCGGCTGGGTCGCGACCGACAGCAACTACGGGGGTTGTGAGCAAGAGATCGCGATCGCCGGGCTCGACATTTCGGTCGGGGAATATCGCTCCCGCATCGCCGCCGGTCTGCCGCAGAAGCGGTTTCTCGATCCCGACGAGGTCGCGGCGCTTGCGCTCTTCCTTTGCCGCGACGAGGCGGCCGGGATCAATGCCGAGGACGTGACGATGGCGATGGGGTCTCTGTGGTGAGAAGCATTGAGCGGAACTTGGAAGGCCGGGTCGCCTGGGTGACCGGCGGCGCGACCGGCATGGGCCGCGCCATCGCGTTGGCGCTCGCACGCGCTGGGGTCAAGGTGGCGATAGGCTCTCTTCCCGAGGGCGGAGCACTGCCGTCGGCGGCCTATGCGGCGCGGCCCTCCGCATCCGAAATCGAGCGGACAGCCGAGGCTATCAGGTCCGAAGGCGCCGAAGCGTTCGGCGCGCCCCTCGACGTCCGCGACGACCGCTCGGTCGATCGCTTTCACGGAGAAGCGTCGACCGCGCTCGGGCCGATCGACATCCTGGTGAACGCAGCCGGCGTCTCGGCGCAAGAGCCGATCTCGGGCCATAGCGACGAGACATGGGCCCAGGTCATCGATATCAACCTCAACGGAGCCTACCGGACGACGAAACGATGCTGGCCGGCGATGGTCCAGCGCCGCTTCGGGCGTGTCGTCAACATCGCCTCGACCGCGGCCGACGTCGGGTTTCCTGGATACGCCGCCTATTGCGCCTCGAAATCGGGCCTCCTCGGTTTCACCCGCTGCATCGCGCTCGAAGGAGCCGAATACGGCATCAGCTGCAACGCCATCAATCCGGGCTCGGTCGGAACCGAGATGATGCGGCTCGGGTCGTTGAGGCGTATCGCGCAGGGCGGGCAGGGCTCGACAGTCGAGGAGAATTTCCGGCTCGTCGCCGAAGCGATGCCGCAGAAGCGGCTCATCACGCCCGAGGAGATCGCGGCGACCGTTGCGTTCCTATGCTCGGAGGAAGCATTCGGAATCACCGGCCAGGCCATCACGGTGTCCGGCGGCGCGCTCTGGTAAAACACGGATGAAAATCGCGCGCATCACGGTCACTCCGGTCAACGTTCCGTTCTTCGCGCCGATCCGTTGGTCCGGGGGAGCCAATGCGGATTGGACGCGGCTCATCGTCGAGATCGAGACCGATGACGGGCTCTTGGGCCTCGGCGAGACATTGGGCAGCAGCGTGACCAAGGCGCTCATCGAAACCGAGATCGCGCCGATGTTCCTGGGCGAGAACCCGTTCGACATCGAGCGCATGCGCGCCAAGGCGACATTCGTGCCGCTCTACTATGGCAAGTGCGGCTATTGCGCTTTTGCCGCGCTGGAGGTCGCCTCCTGGGACATCATGGGCAAGGCCACGGGCCTGCCGCTCTGCCGCTTGCTCGGCGGGCGCCTCCGCGAGGAGATTCCGTTCGCGGCTTACATCTACCACCGGAATGCGAATGCGAGCGGGGAGGGCCGGGTCGACACCCTGGACGAGGTCATCTCCCGCGCCGAGGAGCTTGTTGCCGCGCACGGCTTCACGACCCTCAAATACAAAGGCGGGGTCAAGACGCCGGATGAAGAGATTGCCATCCTGCGTGCGCTCCGCGAGCGGTTCCCGCAGGCGAAGCTTCGCTACGATCCGCAGGCGATCTATTCGCCCGCCACCGCGATCCGCATCGGCAAGGCAATCGAGCCCCTCGATCTCGAATATTACGAAGACCCCTGCTGGGGAAACCTCGCCATGGCGCGCGTGCGGAAGGCCGTGCGCATCCCCTTTGCGAGCAACATGGCGGCGATCGACCTCGACAACGCGGCCCTTGGCATCTCGCTCAAGTCGATCGACGTGATCCTCGGCGACATCTTCGAATGGGGCGGGATCGCCGCGATGCAGAAGCTCAAGGGCGCCTGCGAGATGTTCCAGGTGAACCTCAATTTCCACAGCGCCGGGGAGCTCGGCACCGCGACCGCGGCCTATCTTCATGTGGCCGCATCCTGCGCCTCTCTCCCGCATGCACTCGACACGCACGCGACCGAGATCGCCGGAGACGTGGTGAAGCGCGGAGTCATCGGCCTTTCGAAGCACGGCACCATGCGGGTGCCGGAGGGGCCGGGGCTCGGAGTCGAGCTCGACCGCGACCGGCTCGCCGAAGCGGCCGAAGCCTACCGGCGCGGCGGCGACAAGAGCGTCTATGCCGAGGACGAGGCGCGTGCCGGCGTCATCCCGGTGAAGTCGATGTTGTGAGGCCGACCCCTTGATGTATGTGGAGTTCATCGAGCGGGACCGGTCCATGCCGATCGAGATTTTCCGGCAGCTCGGCCGCCAGGGATCGGACTGGGCCGAAGATTCCGCCGATCGGCTCGTGCTACAGCTCGGGCGTGCTCTCCGCCTCGGCCCGGCGCCGAGCTATCTGGCCTTTTGGGAGATTCCCGATATCGGCCGGCTCGATGCCTGGGAGGAGTATTTCGGCTCGCCTGCCGCTCTCCTCAACCGCAGGAGCCAGGCGATGCACAGGGCCATCCACATTCAGCGCGCGGGTGTTTACGACACGCTCTTTGGAGCAGCCGCTGTGAGCCATCCTCTCTACTATCTGGAGTATTACCGGAGCGTGCCGCCGGGCTTCACCCTCGGCACTGATGGCCTCGTATATTTCCTGCGCCGCGTCGGCTGCCTCGGCCCCGAGGCTCAAGGCATCGCAGTGTGGGGTTGCCCGTCCTATCGCGAAATCGAGGCGCTCGCGAGACGCGAGGGCGGACCTCCGCCGATGGATGCCGGCGTCTACAAGGACTTCGGCACTGAAACTTTGTAAAAATCATCCCGTGAGGGGCCCCCGCAACACGCGCGGGGATTACAGCGGATAAACCTCTCAGAACGTGGCGGGATAAGTGCCGCCATCGAGGAGAAGATTCTGGCCGGTGATGTAACCCGCCTGAACGCCGCAGAGAAATGCACAGGCCGCGCCCAGCTCCTCGGGCTGTCCGAAGCGCCCTGACGCCTCTGCTTCTTCCCAGCGGCGGCGCTGTTCTGCGACGGTTATCCCGGTCTTCGCGGCGGCGCCTTCGGCGAGCTCCTGCAGTCTATCCGTGGCGAAGGAGCCGGGCAGAAGGTTATTGATCGTCACGTTGTGCTTGGAGACCTCGCGCGCCAGACCGCCGAGAAAACCGGTGAGCCCGGTGCGCGCGCCATTCGAGAGGCCGAGGTACGAAACAGGCGCCTTCACGGCGACCGAGGTTATGCTGATGATCCGCCCGAAGCGCCGTGCGATCATCCCATCGATCGTAGCCTTGATGAGCTCGATGGCGGCGAGCATATTGGCATCGAGAGCTTTGTGCCAATCCTCGATCGACCAGTCGCGGAAATCGCCGCTCGGCGGGCCGCCGGCATTGTTGACGAGAATGTCCGGATCGGGCGCGGCCGCGAGAAGGCTCATCCGCCCCTCGGGCGTCGTCACATCGGCGACGACGGGCACGATTTCGGCCCCGGCTTCTCGTTGCAGGTCAGCCGCCGTCCGCGCCAACGTCTCGCGGTTTTGTCCGTTGATCACCACCTTGACGCCCTCGCGGGCAAGCGCTTCGGCGCAGGCCCGGCCCAACCCCCGGGACGACGCGCAAACGAGCGCGGTGCGCCCCTTCAAGCCTAAATCCATGCTCGCTCCTATAGGTCGAGATCGATCAGCACCGGCACGTGGTCGGACGGTTTTTCCCAGCCGCGCACGTGTTTGTCGATGCGGAAGCCGCGGTAGCGGTCGGCCGCCTGTGGCGAGAGGAGCGCGTGGTCGATCCTGATGCCATTGTTCCGCTGCCAGGCGCCCGCCTGGTAGTCCCAGAAGGTATAGAGGCCATCTCCTGCCGCCGCGCGCACCGCATCGGTGAAGCCGAGATTGATCAGCTCACGATATTTGAGCCGGGTTTCGGGCTGAAACAGCGCATCGCGCGTCCAGTCCTCTGGAAACCGCGCATCCTCAGGACCGGGAATGACATTGTAGTCGCCGGCGAGCACGATCGGCTCTTCGAGCGCGAGGAGCCCTCGCGCATGTGCGATGAGCCGGTCCATCCAGTCGAGTTTGTAGGTGAAGCGGTCGCTCTTCACCGGGTTGCCGTTCGGCAGATAGATCGAGGCGACGCGGATGGCGCCGCCAGGGGTCGAAATCACTGCCTCGAGATAGCGCGCATGGTCGTCCGCATCGCCGCCCGGAAGCCTGGCGCGTTCCTCATCGATCGGCAGCTTCGAGAGCACCGCAGTGCCATTGTAACTCTTCTGGCCGTGAAGGGCGAGATTGTAGCCGAGCGCCTCGAATTCGAGCCGGGGGAAAGCGTTGTCCTCGCACTTCGTCTCCTGGAAGAGCGCAATATCGGGCGATGCCTCCTTGAGCCAGTTGGTGATGGTCTCGATCCGAGCCTTGACGCTGTTGACGTTCCAGGTGGCGATGATCATGCACTCCCCTGGCGCGAGGCCAGCCCGGGAGTCAATACGCCTGAGGGATTCCCGTTAGATCGAGAAGCTCGTCCCGCAGCCGCAGGACGCGGTCGCGTTCGGGTTCTTCACCTTGAATGCCTCGCCGATGAGGTCGTCGACGAAATCGATCTCGGAACCTTCCATATACATAAGAGAGGTCTGATCGATGAGCACTAGGGCGCCATCCCTCTCGACTGCGAGGTCGTCTTCGTGGCGGTCGGCCTCGAGAGCGAACTCGTACTGGAAGCCCGAGCAGCCGCCGCCATTGACAGCCACGCGCAAGGCGCGCTTGTCAGGCTCGCTCGCCAGAATCTCCTTGATCTTTCGGGCGGCACTGGCGGTCATGGTCACGGTTTCAGTCATGTTATGTTATGTCGGGCGCGCCCCAGGGCTTGTCAACCGGTGAGACGGTCGCCCTTCGCCTCGCGCCCCGGAGAGAGCAGGGGGCGTCTCTACCCGGAGGCCGAAAGCCCGCCCCGCAGCCCCTTCGAGCGCGACCGCGACCGCGTCATCCATTCGACCGCCTTCCGCAGGCTCAAGCACAAGACGCAGGTTTTCGTCTATCACGAAGGCGATCACTACCGCACCCGGCTTACCCATTCCTTGGAGGTGGCACAGATCGCCCGCTCGATCGGCCGCGCCCTCGGGCTCGATGAGGATCTGACGGAAGCGCTGGCACTCGCCCATGATCTCGGCCACACCCCCTTCGGCCATGCGGGCGAGCGCGAGCTCGATAGGCTGATGCAGCCTTATGGGGGTTTCGACCACAACGCCCAGTCGCTCCGGATCGTGACCCGGCTCGAACGCCACTATGCCTCGTTCGACGGGCTCAACCTCACCTGGGAAACGCTCGAAGGGCTCGTCAAACACAACGGGCCCTTGATCGACCCGGAGGGCAATCCGGCCGGGGCCTGCCGCGAAAAAGGCGTACCGCAGGCGATCATCGACTTCAACGAGCAGTACGATCTCGCGCTCTCGGCGCAGGCCTCGGCCGAAGCGCAGGCCGCCGCCATCGCCGACGATATCGCTTACAATGCACACGACATCGACGACGGGCTCAGGGCCGGCCTTTTCGACGTGATCGATCTCGCCGATCTGCCGATCGTGGGCGAGGCGTTGTCGGAGGTGCTCAGGCTTCATCCCGATCTCGAACGGCCGCGGCTCGTCCATGAAACGGTGAGGCGGGTGATCGCCGCGATGGTCGGCGACGTGCTCACCGAAACGGAACGATGCGCCGCGCGGCTCGCGCCCGGCAGCGCCGACGCCGTCAGGGCGCTCGGCGAAAGACTGGTCGTCTTCTCGCCGCAGATCCGGGAGAAAAATCGCAGGCTGCAATGTTTCCTCTCCGAGCGGATGTACGCCCACGAGCGTGTCATCAAGATCATGGAACGGGCGCGTCGGCTCGTGGCCGACCTCTTCGAAGCCTACATGAATGATCGCGAGCTTCTTCCGAAGCAATGGCGCCACGATCTCGATCCCGTCCCCGACGCGCGCTACGCTCGCCGGGTGTGCGACTTCATCGCCGGCATGACCGACCGCTATGCCATGGACGAGCACAAGCGGCTCTTCGATCTCGATCCCTTGTTTCGCTGAGGCCGATGCTGTCCCCTGGCCCGGTGATTGTTCCTTTGCGTCTCCAAACGTGATCGTATATCGGCGGATTCGCTCATGGCCTGGATCGAAATTGGTCTCATCTTCATCGCGCTGCTCGTGCTTTATCAGCGCTTTTCGATCCCGGGCCTCATTGCATTCGTCGCCTTCGTGGCAGCGATCGGCGGCTTCGTCTGGCTGCAATACTATTGGGAGCAGTCGGCCGAAGACAGGGTGGTCCTCGCGTTTCGCTACGACGTTCAGGGCTGCCCGCAGGGGAAACCCATCGCCGCGACGATTACTAACAACAGCGCGCGGACGGTGACCTCGGTCTTCTTCGACCTGTCGCTCAAGCGGCGGGGGTTCAGCAACGAGAGCGGCCGGCTCTCGTCGATCAGGAGCGACAAGATCCTGAAGCCTGGCGAGGGGTTCTCGGGCTGCTATCCCATGCCTTCGCTGCGCGAGACGGTCGATCCTCAGGAAATCGAATTCGAAGTCGCCTACAAGGTCGTCAAGTTCGAGGGCTAGGACCGCCCTGTCCTCGTGAACTTGCGGGCTTCCCTGGGTTCCGCTACGGCTGCGAATCGCTTAGTCCTTATGCATTTGATCCCGCATTCATGAACCTTTTCGCTCATTTTCACGCCGTTGTCCTCGACGCGATCAAGGTTCTCGCGAACCGAGGCGCGCTGCCGTCCGGGCTCGATCTATCACGCGTCTCGGTCGAACCGCCGCGCGATCCATCTCACGGCGATGTCGCGACAAATGCGGCAATGGTGCTCGCGAAATCCGCCGGAATGGCGCCGCGCATACTGGCGGAAGGGCTCGCCGGAGAGCTTCGTCAGTGCAAAGATGTTCAGCGCGCGGATGTCGCCGGCCCAGGATTCATAAACCTGACGCTCGCGCCGTCGTTCTGGCCGCGCGTGCTCGGTTCGATCCTCGACCTCGGTGAGGGATATGGCCGTTCGGGGATCGGCGGCGGACTCAGTGCCAATGTCGAATACGTTTCGGCCAATCCGACGGGGCCGCTCCATGTCGGACATTGCCGGGGCGCTGTCTTCGGGGACGCGCTCGCCAACCTTCTCGAGACCGCGGGCTACGCCGTCACCCGGGAGTACTACATCAACGACGCCGGGGCCCAGGTCGACGCGCTCGCACGCTCGGCGCTCCTGCGCTATCGCGAAGCGCTTGGCGAGGAGATCGGCCTCATCCCTTCCGGACTCTATCCCGGCGAGTATCTGAAACCCGTCGGAGATGAACTTGCACGCCGATACGGCCGCGAGCTTCTCGACTTGCCGCCCGAGACGCAGCTCAAGATCGCTCGCGAGACGGCGATCGCCATGATGATGGACATGATCCGCGATGATCTTGCGGCGCTCAATATCCGCCACCAGGTGTTCTTCTCCGAAAAGAGCCTCCACGATTCGGGCGCGATCGAAGATACGGTCGAGACCCTTCGCCGGTTGGGACATATCTATGAAGGCCGTCTGCCGCCGCCCAAGGGCGAAGTCCCGGAGGGCTGGGAAGATCGCGAGCAGACGCTGTTCCGGGCCTCGGACTTCGGCGACGACATCGACCGCCCGCTCATCAAGTCAGATGGCAGCTACACCTATTTCGCAGCGGATGTCGCTTATAGCGCGTCGAAGATCGCCAGGGGCTTCAACGAGCTCATCTACGTGCTCGGTGCCGATCATGGCGGCTATGTCAAGCGGCTCGAGGCGATAGCTGCGGCGATCGCCGGCAAAGGCAGGGTCAAAGTCATTGTCCGGTTGTGCCAACTCGTCAAGCTCTACCGCGGCGGCGTGCCGGTCAGGATGTCGAAGCGGTCAGGCGACTTCATCACACTGCGCGAGGTGGTGGACGAGGTCGGGCCGGACGTCGTCCGGTTCATGATGCTGTTCCGGAAGAACGAGGCGCCGCTCGATTTCGATTTCGAGAAAGTGACGGAGCAATCGAAAGACAATCCGGTCTTCTACGTTCAGTACGCACACGCTCGCATCTGCTCGGTGTTCCGGCAGGCCGCCACGCTCGTACCCGATGCGGTCCGCCCGGCGGCGTCGAAAGAGAGCCTTCACCGCCAGCCCTGGGATGATGCCGAAATCGCGCTGATCCGTAGGCTGAGCGAGTATCCGCGGCTCGTCGAATCAGCCGCGGCGGCCCATGAGCCGCACCGAATTTCTTTCTATCTTTATGATTTAGCAAGCGAATTTCATGCCCTTTGGAACAAGGGCAAAGAGTCGCCTCATTTGCGATTTATCGTGCCGACCGAGGTGGGAACGTCGCAGGCGCGGCTCGCTTTGCTGCGGGGGATACGATATGTTCTTGCCAATGGACTGAGAATCCTCGGCGTCAGGCCAGTCGAAGAGATGTAGTGGCGGGAACGGGTTGATGGTTCAGGACGCTTCGAACAGCCCCGGCAAGACCAGTTGGCGAGAGAAGCTGGGACTTGGCGAGGGCAGCAAGAGCATGCCCAAGATATCGAACGAGTTCAAAGGCGCGCGCTCCAATCCTCGTCCGGAAGCTCAGGCCGATGCCGGAGCCGCGACCGATCAACGCTCCGAGCGGCCCCGGACCGTTGCCAGACCCGCACCCATGGCGCCTCGGGCGCAGCCGCAAGGGAAACCGCAACCGCAGCCCGCGAACCCGCTCGCTGAACGTCTCAAGGCGCAGCGCCAAGCTGCTGAAAAGCTTGCCGAACAACGCATTCAGGCGGCCCGCTCGGCAAAGGCCGAAGCCAAGCCCGCGGACAAGCCGAAATTCACCTTCGCCGCTGAAGAGATCGAGCAGGCCAAACGGGAGACCCCCACCGAGCAGAAGCGCGCTGTCCAGC
>JBJMRA010000135.1:0-15367 GCA_045802365.1 Hyphomicrobiales bacterium
AGATGGAGCGGCGCGGGGGCGGGTCCGAGCACGTGGATGCCTTCGCCGGTCGGGCGCTCTTTGGCCATTCCACGTGCAAAGCGCTCGGTCTCATGGGCGTCCCGCCCTGAGATGATGATCGCCACCAGGCGGCCATAGGGCGGCAGCTCCCCCGCTTCGCGCACCCGCTTCTCCTGGGCGATGAACCCGTCGCGGTCGCCCGCCGCGAGCGCAGCCAACAAAGGGTGAGCGGGCTGGTAGGTCTGGATGAGCGCGCGTCCCGGATTCTCGCCACGGCCGGCACGGCCGGAAACCTGCGAGAGGAGCTGCCACGTGCGCTCACCGGCGCGCGGGTCGCCCGACTCCAGCGCGAAATCGGCATCGACCACGCCGGCCAGCGTAAGCTGCGGGAAATGATGGCCCTTGGCGACGAGCTGCGTCCCGATCACGAGATTGAATCGTCCCGCTTCGACGTCGCGGATCGCATCGATGAGCAGCGTTCCGCGGGAGAGGTCGCTCGAGAGGATCGCGAGCTTCGCGTCCGGAAAGCGGCGTCCGGCCTCCTCGGCCAAGCGCTCGACCCCGGGGCCGCATGGCACCAGGCTTTGTTCGGCCCGGCAGGACGGGCAGACATGCGGGACTGGCTCGACATGCCCGCAGTGGTGGCATACGAGCTGCCGCCGGAACCGGTGCTCGACGAGCGAGGCGGAGCAGTTCGGGCATTCGAAGCGGTGGCCGCAGGCGCGGCAGAGGGTCAACGGCGCATATCCCCTGCGGTTCAGGAAGAGAAGAGCCTGGTCCCCGGCATCGAGCGTCTCGCGGACGGCGGCCGCCAGCGGCTCTGACAGCCAGGCGCCGCGCTCGAGCGTGCCCGAGCGCATGTCGATGATCTTCGACTTGGGAACCTCCGCCGCGCCATGACGGGCGGCGAGCGTCACATGCCCATAGCGGCCCCGCTCCACGTTGACGAGGCTCTCAAGGGACGGCGTCGCCGAGGAGAGGATCACCGGAAACCGAGCGAGGGTTCCGTAGACCACCGCCATGTCGCGGGCATGGTAGGGAACACCGTCCTCCTGCTTGTAGGCGCCCTCGTGCTCCTCATCGACGACAATGAGCCCGAGGCTTGCCCAGGGCAGGAAGAGGGCCGAGCGGGCCCCGACCACGATCTGGACCTCTCGGCGTGCGACCGCCAACCAGACGCGCTCGCGCTCGCGCGGCCTCACACTCGAATGCCACTGGGCGGGTTCCGCCCCGAAGCGCTCTTCAACCCGGCGCACGAACTGCGCGGTGAGCGCAATTTCCGGCACGAGGAGGAGAACCTGGCGGCCGCCCGCAACCGCGGCCGCCATCGCCTCGAAATAGACCTCGGTCTTGCCCGACGCCGTGACGCCGTCGAGGAGCATCACGCTCGGCCCCCGTTGCGCGACGGCGGATCTGAGCGCCATTGCCGCCTCTTCCTGGCGGCAGGACAGCAGAAGACGCCCGGCTCCGGGCCGCGCTTCGGAGAACCGGCGATGGGCCGGAAGGGAAACGGGTTCGAGCGCGCCCGCTTGCGCGAGAGATTTGACCACCGAGAGTCCGACGCCCGCCTCATCGGCAAGCTCGCGGCCCCGCATGATGCCAGCCTGCCGCGCTGCCGCGAGCACGCGTTCGCGCTGCGGGGTCATGCGCAACGGCATGTCCTGGCCGATCCGATAGGCGACCTGTTCGCGCTCGCCTTCGAAGACTCCGGGCGCGCGCAGCGCCAGCCTCAACACGTTACCCTTGGGTTCGAGATAGTAATTGGCGACCCAGTCGATGAAGCTTCTGTGCTGACTGGGCATCGGCGGAAGATCGAAGGCATAGACGAAGCTTCGCAGCTCTATCGCGGGATCGGGCATGCCGGGCGTCGCCCAGACGCAGCCGACATAGGTGCGCGTTCCAAGAGGGGCCGCAACATAGGATCCGGGCTCGACAGTCATCCCTTCTGGAACCGCATAAGTATAGGTACCCGGCAGTGCCAGCGGCAGAAGAATCTCGGCGGTCGAGAGGCGATCCGTCATCGTCGAGCCATGCCTCAAAGGGCCTTGCTCTCACAAGAGCGATAGCGCATGCCTCGGCCATGCAGCACGTCGCGATGAGGACGGGCGAGCCCCTGTGGCGGGAGATTCCCTATGCGGATCCCGTCCTTCTCGTGCGGCGTTTGCGCGATCGGCGGCACCTGACCTTTCTCGACAGCAGCTTGAGCCATGAGCGGCTCGGGCGTTATTCGTATGTGTGCTGCGATCCAGCCCTGACGGTCTCCCACAATCCTTTGCGGTCCCTCAACGCATTGCTCGCCGGCCACGGGCTTCGGCGCGTCGAGCATTTGCCGCCCTTCCAGGGCGGCTTCGCGGGGCTCATCGCCTACGAGTTCGGCCGTTTGCTCGAACCAACGCTTCTGACCCGAAGTCCCGAACCCACCATCCCGATCGCGCAAGTCCACCTCTACGACAAGGTGATCTCGTTCGACCACGTCCAGCGGCGGGCCTTCCTGGTCACGACCGGATATCCGGAAACGGACGAGCCGGCGCGGATCGCCCGCGCGACGGCACAGCTTCGCGAGCTCGAAACGCTGCTCGGGCGCAGGGAGCCCAAGACCGGCGGAGAACATTGCCTTAAAGGCTGGGAATCGAACTTCACGCGGCCCGAGTACGAGGCCGCGGTGGCCCGAACCGTCGACTACATCCTCGCCGGAGACATCTTCCAGGCGAACATCGCGCAGCGCTTCTCGGCGCCGATCACAGCCGGCTTCGACGCGTTCGCGTTCTATGAGATCCTGCGGGCTCGCAACCCGGCGACCTTCTCGGCATATCTCGACTATGGGCCGATCAAGGTCGCTTCGAGCTCGCCCGAGCGCCTCCTGAGCTTCGATGGCGCGCTCGCCGAAGCGAGGCCGATCAAAGGAACCCGGAGGCGCGATTTCGATCCCGGTCTCGACGCAGCGCTCAGGGCCGATCTCCTCGCGAGCCGGAAAGATCGCGCCGAGAACGTGATGATCGTCGATCTCTTGAGGAACGATCTGTCGCGGGTCTGCGAGCCGGGCTCGGTGGAAGTCCCGGTATTGTGCGGGCTCGAATCCTACGCTTCGGTCCACCATCTGGTCTCGGTGGTGAACGGGCGGCTTGCCGGCGGGCGGCCACCGCTCGATCTCCTCTGGGCGTGCTTCCCGGGCGGCTCGATCACCGGCGCTCCGAAGGTGAGGGCGATGGAGATCATCGCCGAGATCGAGAAGGTTCCGCGGAATACCTATTGCGGATCGATCGGCTGGGTCGGCCTCGATGGGCGCATGGACTGGAACATCGCTATCCGCACGGTCTCCTTCCACGATGGTATCGCAAGCTTCCATGGCGGGGGCGGCATTACGGCGAGATCGGATCCGGCGGCCGAATACGAAGAGACCCTCACCAAGGTGGAGCGCATCCTGGACTCGTTCGCGCCGTGATCCTCATCGTCGATAACTACGATTCGTTCGTTTACAACGTCGCTCGCTATGTTCGCGAGCTCGGCCGGGAGGCAGCGGTCGTCCGCAACGATGCCATCAACGCGGCGACGATCGGCAGCGAGGCCGAAGCGATCATCATTTCGCCCGGACCGTGCACGCCGAACGAGGCCGGAGCGTCTCTGCCGATTGTGCGCGAGCTCGCGGGCCGCTTGCCGATCCTCGGCATCTGTCTCGGGCACCAGTGCATCGGCCAGGCTTTCGGAGGGCGGGTGGTGAGAGCCAAACGGCCTCTCCATGGCGAGGCCTCGGAAATCCGCCATTCGGGCGAAGGCATTTTCGCCGGCGTTCCCGACCGGTTCAGCGCAGGGCGCTATCACTCGCTGATCGTCGAGCTGGATGACGATGCCGACCTCCACGTGACAGCGCGATCGGACGTTGGCGAGATCATGGGTCTCGCGCATCGCCGTTATCCGGTGTTCGGCGTTCAGTTCCATCCCGAGTCGATCCTGACCGAACACGGTCACGATCTCATGCGCAATTTTCTGTGCCTCCTCTGATGTCCCTTGTCTGGTTCAACGGCGCCCTCGTCGAGGGACCGATCCCAGTCGATCCCGCTGACCGCGGCCTCACTCTGGGCGACGGGCTGTTCGAGACGATCGCGATTTTCAACGGCAAGCCCGTCTATCTCGAGGCCCATCTCGATCGCCTCGACTCCGGGGCGCGGGAGATCGGGATTCGCACCTCGCGCGCGGCGGTCGAGAGGGGGATCACCGAGCTCCTTCGCATGTCATCGGCCGATCATGCCATCCTTCGCGTAACCGTCACTCGCGGCGCGTCGGCGCGGGGCCTTTCTGCCGAAAGCGATAGGCCGGCCTCGCTCATCACCCTTGCGCCTTGGCAGAGCGGGACCGTGTACACGCCCGCCCGCCTCGCGACGGGCTCCATCCGCCGGAACGAGTCCTCGCCCGCCTCACGGCTGAAGTCGCTTTCCTACATCGACAACATTCTTGCCGCGCGCGAAGCGTCGAGGGCGGGAGCCGACGATGCGCTTCTCCTCAATATGCAAGGGCGGGTGGCGTGTAGCACCATCGCCAACGTCTTTCTGATCGCCGGAGAAAGCCTCGTAACCCCGCCTCTGTCCGAAGGCGCGCTGCCCGGGATCACGCGGGCCCGTGTGCTTGCGCTCGCTCGTGCGGCGGGGCTCGTGGCCGACGAGCGTCCGATTGCGCCGGCCGACCTCTTCACATCGGAAGCGGTTTTACTTACGAACAGCATCAGGCTTATCCGTCCGGTGATTGCCATAGACGGGCAGACGCTGCCCAAGCCCGGTCTCGATCGCATTCGGAGCATATTCGATCTGCTGATGGCAGACATCACGGGAAGCATTGGGGCGCTCGATCCCGTCACGCTCTAGCTTGTGTGGCGTCCGGCCCGACACTACTTTTGGCCCAACCGAGGACATGACATGAAATTCTTTGCCGATACCGCCGACGTTGCCGAAATCCGCGAGCTTGCCGCAACTGGGCTCCTCGACGGGGTCACTACCAACCCGTCGCTCGTTGCGAAATCGGGGCGCGACTTCAAGGAAGTGATCGCCGAGATCTGTTCGATCGTCGAGGGACCGGTGAGCGCCGAGACGACGGCGCTCGACACCGACACCATGGTCGAGCAAGGCAAAAGGCTCGCCGAAATCGCCGAGAATGTGGCGGTAAAGGTGCCGCTCACGATCGACGGGCTCAAGGCCTGCCGCACGCTCGCCCAGCGGGGGACCATGGTCAACGTGACGCTCTGCTTCAGCGCCAACCAGGCGCTGCTTGCGGCCAAAGCGGGCGCGACCTTCATATCTCCCTTCGTCGGCAGGCTCGATGACATCAACATCGACGGGATGGAGATCATCCGCGATATCCGGCAGATCTATGATAACTACGACTTCGATACGGAGATCTTGGCCGCCTCCATTCGCACCCCCAATCACGTGAAGGAAGCAGCACTCATCGGCGCCGACATCGTCACCGCGCCGCCGGCCGTGCTCAAGGCGCTCGCCAAGCATCCATTGACCGACAAAGGCCTCGACCTCTTTCTCGCCGATTGGAAAAAGACCGGCCAGACGATCTGATCGTTAACCTCCACGGCCTATCTTTCTTTTTTGAGCCTAGTGGACGGAACCCGTGAACAGCGACGCCGCGGTCTCGCTCTGGATGGACCATCTGCGTGCGGAGCGGCGGGTCCGCCCGAAGACGCTCGAAGCCTATGAGAGAGACGTCCGCCAGTTCCTCGAATTTTTGAATGGCCATCTGGGCGAAGCGCCGACGCTCGATGCGCTCGCTTCGCTCGAACCCGCCGACTTTCGCGCGTTCCTCGCCAACCGCCGCAACGATGGCGCCGGCAGCCGGACGCTTGCGCGTCAGCTCTCGGCCTTGCGCTCCCTCTATCGCTTCTTCGAACGGCGCGCCATTTTGAGCAATCCGGCGCTCAGCGCGCTGCGTACGCCCAAGATCGCGCATTCCGTTCCGAAACCGTTGACATCCTCGGCCGCGTGCGAGGTCGTGAAGGCCGACGCGCTCGCCTACGCGGAGACGCCGGCTTGGGTCGTTGCCCGAGACGCCGCCGCGCTGACGCTTCTTTATGGCTGCGGGCTTCGTATATCCGAGGCGCTGGCGCTGACCCCCTCCGAAGCACGGCGCGACCCGCTGGTGATCACCGGTAAGGGCGGCAAGACCCGTATCGTGCCCGTGCTCCCGGCCGCCTCCGCCGCGGTCGAACGCTATATCGAGCTCTGCCCGATGCCGCTTCCGCCCGACAAGCCGCTGTTCCGCGGTATCCGCGGCGGGCCCCTCAATGCCCGCAACGTCCAGCTCCTCCTCGAGCGGATGAGAGGAGCGCTCGATCTCCCGGAGACGGCGACGCCGCATGCGCTTCGCCATTCCTTCGCGACGCATCTCTTGGCCGGCGGCGCCGACCTGCGCACGATCCAGGAGCTCCTCGGCCACGCGTCGCTGTCGACCACCCAGGTCTACACCGAAGTGAATACCGCCCACCTCCTCGAGCAATACCGGAAAGCCCATCCCCGAACCTAAGGGGACATGACGGGCGCGTGGACGCGCCGCCCTTGTCCGGCGCTTGGGCGGGTGCGATGATCGCCCGCTCTTCTTTCGAGTTCAGGAGGTTACGCCCAATGCGCAGAATTGCCAGCTTGTTCGCCATGATCGCGGCAGGACTGTTCTTGTCGGGAGCGGCGGCTCACCCCGCCGCGGCCGAGACGGTCAGCATCGCCCACTCGACCTGGGTCGGCTACGGACCGCTCTACATTGCCCGCGACAAGGGGTTCTTCAAGGAGAACGGGGTCGATGTCGACCTCATCGTGATGGAAGACCCGAAGCAGCGCTTTCCGGCGCTGATGGCCGACCAGATCCAAATGATCGCCAGCACCGTCGACACGGCGCTCCTCTACATGAAGACGCCCGACGACTTCAAATACCTGGTGGCAATCGACGACTCGAAAGGCGGCGACGGCATCGTCGCCAACAAAGAGATCAAGGACATTGCCGACCTCAAGGCAAGAACGTCGCGGTGAGCGAGGGCTCGGTGTCCGAGTTCTATCTGAATGTGCTCCTTCAGCGCGCCGGCCTCAAGGAATCCGACCTCAACATCGTCAATATGACAGCGAGCGACGCCGGCACCGCGTTCGTCAGCAAGCAGGTCGATGCCGCCGTGACGTGGGAGCCGTGGCTGAGCCGCGGCAAGGCGACCGATCACGGTCATCTTCTGGTCGACAGCTCGACGACCCCTGGCCTCATCACCGACGCGATCATCGTCAAGACGAGCTGGCTCGCCGACCACAAGAAGGAAGCCGCCGCGGTCGTGAAATCCTGGAACGAGGCGGTCGCCTACTATCGCGCGCACCCGGACGAGTCGATCGACATCATGGCCAAAGGTGTCGGCGGCTGGCTCAAGGATCCGAAAGCCTTCAAGGATACGCTGACCGGCATCAAGTTCTACGGCGAGGAGGACAACAAGACTTTCTTCGGCACCAAGGACAAGCCGGGGCCGCTCTCCCAGACCGTCGCCGACGCGATCAAGATCTGGGGCGATCAGGGCCGGCTCCAGGTTCAGACGTCGCCCGAGAAGCTCATCGACTACGAGTTCGTCAACCCGTAGGTGGGCTGGCTCGAAGCCTATAGCGCACCCAAGCAGGAGATCCCGCGGGGAGTATATCTCGCGGTCAGCGGGCTCGTCGCGGCTCTCCTGATCGGCCTCTGGTGCGTGCTCTCCTATGGCGGACTGGTGCGCGCCGATTTTCTGCCGACTCCCGATGCCGTCCTCAGGGCCGGCATCGAGGGCATCCGGGACGGATCGCTCATCGTCAATACCGGGGTGAGCGTCGGGGAGATCATGTCGGGCTTCATTCTCGCCTCGATCCTTGCGGTGCCGCTCGGCATCCTCATGGGCAGCTTCAAGATTGCCGAGGCGGCGATCGAGCCCGTCACCAATTTCGTCCGCTATCTTCCGGTCTCAGCGCTAATCCCGCTCCTCATTTTGTGGGTCGGGATCGGCATGGAAGAAAAAGTCTCGGTCATTTTCATCGGCACCTTCTTCCAGCAGCTCATCCTCATCGCCGACGTCTCGCGTAGCGTTCCGCATGACTTGCTCGATGTCTCCTACACCTTGGGCGCGAGCCGCCGGGCGGTTGTGACCCGAGTTCTCATTCCGGCGACGATGCCGGGCGTCATGGACACGCTGCGCGTGACCCTCGGTTGGGCGTGGACCTATCTCGTCGTCGCCGAGCTCGTCGCCGGCAACAAGGGCCTCGGCTACTTCATCCTCAATTCGATGCGCGGCCTCTACACCGACCAGATCTTCTTAGGGATCATGGTCATCGGCCTCCTCGGTCTCCTCACCGATCAGCTGTTCAAGTGGGCGCGCGACCGCCTGTTGCCGTGGGCCGAGGGCGTCTGAGTGGGCGACCATCGGGCGCTGCCCAAGCTCAGGATCGAGTCGGTCGCGCTACGCTTCCTGCCGCGGACCGGCAGCCCGGTCACCGCGCTCGACAGCATCTCGCTCGATGTCGAGAACGAGGAGTTCTCGGTCATCGTCGGGCCTTCGGGCTGCGGCAAGTCGAGCCTTTTGCGCCTCGTCGCCGGCCTCATCCAGCCGACGAGCGGCGCCATCTATCTCGATGATGAGAAGGTCACACGTCCCGGCAAGGATCGCGGCATGGTGTTTCAGTCCTATACGCTGTTCCATTGGCTGACGGTCAGGCAGAATGTCGAGTTCGGTCCCCGGCTCGCCAATGTTCCGGCGGCCGAGCGCGCCAAGATCGCGCGCCGCTTCCTCGCCGAGGTCGGGCTCGAAAGCTTCGAGAATGCCTACCCGAAGCAGCTGTCGGGCGGCATGATGCAGCGGGTGGCGCTGGCCCGGGCACTCGCCAACGACCCCGAGGTGCTCCTGATGGACGAGCCCTTCGGCGCCCTCGACAGCCAGACTCGCTCGCTCATGCAGGAGCTCCTCCTCAGGATCTGGGAAAGCGCGCACAAGACGGTGCTGTTCATCACCCACGACATCGACGAGGCGATCCTCTTGGGCGACCGCGTCCATGTGATGACCGCGAGGCCCGGCCGCATCAAGGAGATGGTGCCGATCGACATCCCGCGCCCACGCTCGGTCGACGTTTTGACCTCCGGGCCGTTCATCGCGCTCAAGCGCCGGATCATGTCGCTTGTTCACGACGAAGCGATCCGGGCAATGGGATAAATCGTGTATACTCCTCATCCGGAAGAGCGGGGTTCATCCATGGCCCGAACCAAGGCCTTCAGATTGGGAAACAGTCAGATTGTATGGATCCCGTCAGAGCTCGCTTATTTTCCGGCCGAGGTCGAGCTCGAAATATGCAGACACGGCGACGTGCTGACCATCTTCCAGTCCGCCAGAACCTGAAAGAGGCGGTTGAAAAGCTTCTTGCCATGCCCAGTCCGGCGCGGGCGGAGCGCAGGAGACCGATAGAGGTGCCGCTCCGCAAGCGTGAGTGAGCGGCTCTCGGCGCACATCCCGGCCTTAAGCATCGAGAACTGGGTTTCTACTCATAGATCTTGACTATGCCCGCGAGCGGCTCCTCGGAGGGGAACTTCTGGATATCACCTGATTCCCGAGGCGAGCCTCCTCGCCGGGGTGACATTGTCGCTCGGTCAGGCTCTTTCGGAGGTGACGAGGCGCATCGCGGTCGCGATGCAGGCGTCGAGCGTCGTACGGCGCGAACGGGTCGGGACGCGGGCGAGCGAAGTGAGCACTGCGGCCCTGACCGCTTGGGCCGTTAGATGGGCCGGGGGCGGCACCGGCCGTTCGGCATCCGCGACCATGCTCCCCCCGGACCACGCCGCCGCGAGAAGCGCCCAAGACGATGGGCTCCGGACCGTCATGCCCTCGCTTGCGAGGAGCGCTGCCCGGCGATTGACTTCCTCGGGTTCGTCGACCCAGGTTTCCGCAATTGACAGGAGCTTCTCGTCGACTTCGCTGAGCGATCCTTCGATCGACCTTATGCAATTGCAGGCCCACCATACGGCTTCCCGCTTCGGCAGAAGATAGGCGCAGAAGGACAACCCGTCCTCGGGCGTCGGCCCCCCGGCCAGCGCTTCGACGAAGGCGACCGGGCCGATATCGGCGGGCTTCGCCTCGATGTCCGACGCTGCGGTCGGAAACGCTTCGAAGACTTGCCTTGCCGTCGCAAATCTGAGCCGCCTGTTCACGACATCATCCCGCCTGTTCGATCAATTGATCTTGACGAGTCCGCCCTGAAGCACGAGGAAGCCCGTTCCCTTGACCTGCGTCAGCACCGCGCTTTGGTCGAGAAGCGAATCCGCCTTGATCGTGATCATCGGCGCCTGAATGGTGATGCCTTGCGGCTCCATGATGATCTTGCTCGTCGCGACCTTGAGCTCGATCTTGGCGACCGCCTCGACCGTCATGACGTTGCCGATCCACTCGGAGCGGTCATGACCGATCGTCCATCGCTCGTCATGCTCGATCTTGGCCTCGAAGTCCTTCTGGCCGTGCATCCGGATGAGCTCCGACCCGGTCTTGTCGTCGAAGACGAACTCGTTGAATCCCCCTCCGCCTTCGGATGAATTGGATTTGACGCCGGCAATCGTCTTTTCCTCGGGCAAATCGTAGGGAGGCATCTTCTCGGCGTTGTACACGGTGCCGATCACCAAGGGCTGGTCGGGATCGCCCTCGGCATATTGCACGACCACCTCCTGGCCGACCCGGGGGATGACGATACCGCCCCAGTTCTGGTCCGACCAAATCTGCGCGATTCTCACCCGGCGGGAATCCTTTTTTTCGCGGTCCCAATGAAAGTGGACGATGATGCGTCCGTACTTGTCGACGTCGATTTCGCCGTCGCCGGCGACCTTCGCCGTTTGCAGCCCATGAATCCTGGGTTTCGGGGTGACCTGCGGGGCGCGATAAGGTGTGTCGGAGGGCAGCGCCTCGTACCGCCCCTCATAGAGTTCGTCGAGCGAGCCCGGGGTCGAACGGTAATAGTCCGACACGAACGAGTGCATCGCCCGGACGATCACGTACTCGCGGTTTTGCGCTTCGTCCGGATGATCTTCGAGCGACATCGTCGTTCCCGGGCAGCAGCTGACCGAATCGCCGATCGCGTGACAGCGATGGTCGGTCGCCTGGCCCGATTCGAGCCTGACCTTCGAATAGTCCTGCCCGACGCTCTTCTCGGTGAACCGCCCCGGATAATCATAGAGCTCGAGCTGCGCGTTCCGGTACGACCCGCCTCCCTCCTTCTCGCTCAGCAGAGAGGCGCTGGGCTTCAGATAGTCGTAATCGTTGAGCGCCACCTTGCCCGAGTTGAAGCGCCGGCTCGGAAACCAGTAGTAGACGATCTCCTGATCCCGCCGCGGGCTTCGTTCGTGGAGGCGGAAAGGAATGCTGGAGCCCCCCTGCTTGGGTTTGTGCGCCGAGGGGGAATCCGCGAGCACCATTTTGTGTTCGTTGTCGGAGTGCTCGAAGAAGTAGTAGATTCCCGCCTCCTCCATCAGCCGGCAGACGAAATTGAGATCCGTCTCGCGATACTGGACGCAGTATTCGAGCGTCGGATAGTTGCTCTGGAGGCGGAACTCGTAATTGGCGAAGACGTGCTTGCCGAAGGTCTCCTCGATGATCGTCGGGATGTCCTTGTCCGAAAAAATCTTGCAGTCGGACACGCAGGACAACATCCACAACCATGGCCTCAGAACGAGGCGATAGGCGCTGTAGGTGTCTCTGGTTTCGATGCACTCGGTCTCGACGAGAGCGCCGTTGAAATGCCGCTCTGACCCGTCATACGTCTTGATCGAGACGCAGCAGTTGGCCCCGATGGCATCATCGAAGTTGATTCCGGCGCTCTCGCTGACCGCTTCGACCCGATAGTCGAAGAGCTCGCTCAATCCTTCGCTCGCTTCGAAGCGCGAGAGAGCGAGTTCGTCTAGAAGCGGCGTCGTGAAAGCGGCCAGGCGGGTGTTCTGCCGTAACTCAGCCATCTCGTCCTTCCCGCCCCCTTCGCGGACGCACCATCATGGCCTCGAAATTGACATTAGAGGTGCGGCGCGGCATAGTCTATGAATGATGTGATCGGAGGATCCCATGTTCGTCAAGACTTTGGCGGCGGCATCGCTCCTCGTTATCTCCGCTTCCCTGAGCCACGCAGGCCCGACCTACAAGGCAGAGGATGTCGTCCAGTTCTTCGCAGGCGCCAAGCCGGGCGCGACGCGCGGCATCTGTGTCGGCACTCCGGAGGAGTGCGGCGTCGCCGACCCGAAACCGAAGGCCTTGAGCTTCAATCTCATGGTTAATTTCGAGAAGAATTCGGCGCAGCTTACGCCTGACGCCATGGCTAACCTCGACGAGTTCTCGAAAGCGCTGAGAGACCCCCGGCTCAACTCCGCCCGCTTCGCTGTGGACGGCTACGCCGATGCATCGGGGACCGAGGACTACAATCTCAAGCTTTCCGATCGGCGCGCGCGCTCGGTCGTGAGCTATCTCGCCTCGCGAGGCGTTCCGGAAGTGCAGCTCATTCCGAAAGGGTTCGGGGAGACTGATCCCATCGCCCCCGATCCATACGACCCGGTCAACCGGCGCGTCGTGACGAGCCTCGTCGCCCGTTGAGCGGGCCTTGCGGATGGCGGGCGGGCCGGCGGGCTCACTGACGTGAGCCGCTTTGCCGATATCGCGGCTCCGATTGCCGACGATCTGCCGTGCGGCCCCGATCCCGACGGCAATCCCGACATCGAGACGTTCGTTGCCGCGGCCGAGAGCGATCTTCCCGTCTCGTTCTTCAAGTTCGACCGCTCGAAGCTCGACGCGCCGGCCCAGCTCGATCGCATCCTGGTTTTGCTCCAGAAATCGCGCGATCTGCGTCTCATCGTGCTCGCGGCGAAATTCTCGATCCTGTCCGGCAGCATTGCGGAGTTCAGCGACGCCGTCTCGGCGATCGCTCGTCTCTTGATGGAGCGTTGGGATGACGTCCATCCACGCGGCGCCGAGGGCGATTTCGGTTTGCGCTCGGCTTACGTGAGCGGACTCGACGACCTGCCGACGGTCATCCTGCCGCTGCAGGCGGCGCCGCTCGTCAACGACCGCCGCGTCGGCGCCGTCACGTACCGTGCGCAATTGGTGGCCTCAGGAACGGTTCCCCGGCGCGAAAAAGAGGAGGTTCCCGACCGCACCGCAATTCACGAGGCTCTCGTCCGGGCTGGCCTCGACGGTCTCAAGGCAATTCTGGAGCCCGTCGCGCGGATCGGCGCAGCGCTCAAGGAGATCACGAACGCCTTCGCCGAACATGTGGGATTCGAGCAGGTGCCCGCCTTCACCCATCTCAGTCCCCTCGTTGCCGATATAGAGGCCTTTCTCAGGGGGGTCATGGGTGACGTCGATCCCTCCTTCGCACTCTCGCAGGCCTCGACGGGCGGGGAGGCCGGAGCCGATGCATCCCAGACGCCGCCGGCTCTCTCTGGCTTCCCCCCGCTCCTCGGGTCGCCGGATGCGGGGGAGGCTCTCAAAGCGATCGAGCGCTATTATACCCACAACGAACCATCGAGTCCCGCGGTTCTGCTCATCAGGCAGGCGCAGCAGCTGATCGGCAAATCCTTTGTCGAGGCGCTGCAGTCGCTCGCTCCCTCGCTCATGGAGAAGGCGGCGATCCGGATCGGCGGCGATGCGCCCTTCGCGCTCACCATGGCGCAGCTCAAGACGCTCGCCGGCCAGAACCCCGCGCCGCCAGGCGTCAATGGCGGGACCCCGCCCCAATCCTATGCCGTGGCGACGCGAGGCGATGCCGCAATCCTCATGGACGCGATCGAAAAGTTCTACCGGCGGCAGGAACCGTCGAGCCCCATTCCGCTGCTTCTCGAGCGCGCCCGGCTCTTCGTTGATCGCGACTTCTCGACGCTGCTCAAGGACGTGATGAGCAAGCCGCCCGCGGGCCAATAGGGTCGGGAGTCTCGAACTTGGTGACGTCTCCTCCGGCGGGGAGGCCGTTATTCCTTATGCTGAGGTGCCCGGCGAAGCCGGGCCTCGAAGTCATCGTTCAGAAGCGCGGGGCGCTTTTGGCTCTTTGCTCCACGACCGACCGGGACAGGAGCATTCACTTCCTCTTTGGTGATATCAATCGTCTGGCCGGATAGAGTCCAATGAGGCCTAGTGCTCGAAAATCACGATGCTGCTGTGCCACATCGTGGTCGTGTCCTCGACGACGATCTTGTACCCGAGGCGCGTCACCAACTCGCGCATGGTGTCGGGATCGTTCTCGGAAAAGCCATCGTTCAGCTGCGCCATAATTTTCCGTTTGTCGGAGTAGTTGATGAACGCTTTGGCGCCAGGCTTCATGATCCGGCGCATGTTTCGAAGATAGGCCTCGACGAGCGGCAAGTCGAAATGGACAAACGCGTCGAATGAGAAGACGAGGTCCACCTCCTCGTCCCCGATACCGGGGAAATCGTCGCCGCTGTTCTTGACCGGAATAATATTCTCGCCGCGGTGCCGCCTGGCGAGTTCCTCCAGCATCTCCTGGTAAAAGTCGACCGCGTACACGCGGCGGCCAGCCGCCTTCAAGTATTGTGTCCATCGCCCGCCGCCGGGGCCGATCTCCGTCACCGTAATGCCCGGTTGGAGCAGGGGCTTCAGGTAGTGGCCCTTCACGAAGCGCAGTGGCTTCACGACCTCCGGATCGCCCCAGTGCATCCCGTACGTGCCTACCCGGCTCTCACCGAAGACGCGCTCGAGCTCGTGCACTTTTACAAGGCGCGTCCCGTCGGACGCCTCGCTGCAGGAAAGCTCTCCGCCTCTGATGGCCCTGTTGAGCTCGCCTTTCTTTGCGAAGCCCCGCGATACCGCGACATGGACCGGGATCTCAGAAGCGTGAAACTTCCGGAGCATGTGGAGGTGAAGGTCAGTGTCGAGACCTGGCATTACGACAGGCTAACACGGAAGAAAATGAATGTCCCGCCCCGCTTGGTGCCGATCGAATTCGATGAAGCCGTGAAGCACCGATATTCGCGATCGGGGACTTGACGACTATCTTCCGCAGGCGAAGGGAGGCGCTGCTCGCAGTGGACGATCTCGTCGAGAAGGTCGTGTCAGCTCTCAAGAACAAAGGTGTCCTCGACGATACTTATATTGTCTTTACATCGGACAACGGGTACTCGATGGGCGAGCATCGGTGGGGAGCTTCCAAGAAGGTCGTCTATGAAGAGTCTGTTCATGTACCGCTCGTGATTCGCGGTCCTGGCATCCCGAGAGGCCAACAACGCTTTCAGCTGGTCAACAACCTTGATTTAGTGGCAACTCTGGTCGACTGGTCCGGCGTCATTCCGCGAACGGTGCTCGATGGCCGTTCACTCCAGCCGATAATCAACGACGCCGGTGCGCACTGGCGGACCG
>JBJMRA010000136.1:0-6698 GCA_045802365.1 Hyphomicrobiales bacterium
ACACAAAATCAAAACAAAACTCTCTAACAAACTCAACAACACCAAACGGGCGCGCTTTGCCTCGCGTCTCAGGGCCGGCGGGATCCCGGAAACGGCTATAGCCGGTCTAGTCTGCCCGATCGGCGTCGGCGGCATTACCGGAAAGGCGCCCGCCGTCATCGCCGCGGCGACCGTTGCCGAGCTCCTGCAGCGCGATGAGATGCTGGGAAACGCTCGGAATCCGCTCGCGCACGCGCCCGAGCCGTCTAAGATCGCCGCCGGGAGGGGGTCGTGAGCGAGGGGCAACTCTATCTCCTCGAAGCCCGTCACATCGTAAAGGTTTTCGGGGCTCTCAAAGCCAACGACGACGTGACGCTCGCGATCGCACCCGGGGAAATCCACGCGCTGCTCGGCGAGAACGGCGCCGGCAAATCGACGCTGGTCAAGATCATCTACGGCGCGCTGCAGCCCAACGCGGGCGAGCTCTTCTGGAACGGCCGCCTTGTCACGATCGCCAATCCCGCCGCCGCCCGAAGCCTCGGCATCGGCATGGTGTTCCAGCACTTCTCGCTCTTCGAGGCCTTGACGGTCGCGGAGAATATCGCGCTCGCACTGCCTCGGGAGGCATTCGATCTCGCGAAGCTCTCCCGGCGGATCAGCACGATCTCCCGTCAGTATGGTCTGCCGCTCGAGCCCTCGGCCAGCGTCGCCGATCTCTCGGTCGGCGAACGCCAGCGGATCGAGATCGTCCGCTGTCTCCTTCAGGAACCGAAGCTCCTCATCATGGACGAGCCGACCGCGGTGCTGACCCCGCAGGAGGCCGACCAGCTCTTTCTCGTCCTCGAGCGGCTGGCGCGCGAAGGCTGTGCGATCCTCTACATCTCGCACCGCCTCGAGGAGGTGAAAGGCCTTTGCCACACGGCCACCATTCTCCGCCACGGCAAGGTCGTGGCCAATGTCGATGCCCGCCGCGAAACGGCGGCGAGCCTCGCAAGGCTGATGGTCGGCGCCGACATCCACGTCGTTAGGCCGGCGTGCCGGAAAACCCAAGGCGAGGTGCGCCTGCGTCTCTCTCGCCTCAGCCTTCCTGGCGAAGGTCCGTTTGCGGTTCCGCTCAAGAACATTTCCCTGGACGTCCAGGCCGGGGAGATCGTGGCGATCGCCGGGGTTGCCGGAAACGGCCAGTCCGAGCTTTTCGACGCCGTCTCGGGCGAACGCATTCTTCCGCGGGCGGAAGAGCTCGTGATCGACGGAAAGCCCTGCGGCCGCGACAGCATTACCGCGCGGCGCAGGCGCGGCGCCGCGTTCGTGCCTGAGGAGCGGTTGGGCCACGGGGCGGTTCCGGCCTTCAGGCTCTCCGAAAACGTGGTGCTGACCCGGCACTCCTCAGACCCGGGGCTCGTCAAGGCCGGGGTCGTCCAGTTCCGCGACGCGGAGCGCATCAATGCGCGTGTGAGCGCCGAGTTCGACGTCCGCAAGGCCAAGCCCGATCCTGAAGCAAGATCGCTCTCGGGCGGCAACCTCCAGAAGTTCGTGCTCGGCCGGGAGCTCGACCGCAAGCCCTCGGTGATGGTCGTCAACCAGCCGACCTGGGGCGTGGACGCGGGCGCGGCTGCGGTCATCCGCCAGGCGCTTGTCGATCTTGCGACAGCGGGCTCGGCCGTGCTGGTGATTAGCCAGGACCTCGACGAGATTTTCGAGATCGCCGACCGCATCGCGGTCATCTCGCGCGGCGAGCTGTCCGAGGCCCATCCCGCCGCCGAGATGACACTCGAGAAGATCGGCCTCCTGATGGCGGGCGCGCACGAAGTGAAGGAGGCGAGCCATGCTGTTGCTTGAACGCCGTTCCGAACGCTCGCGTGCGATGGCCTATGCCTCGCCGCTGCTCGCGGTCGCGCTCACGCTCCTCATCGGCGGCGTCATCTTCGCGATCCGCGGCCTCGATCCGCTGGACGCGCTCTACGTGTATTTCGTCGAGCCGGTCACCACCGTGTGGTCGCTCCAGGAACTGGTGGTGAAGGCGGCGCCGCTTGTCATCATCGCGGTGGGGCTCGCGGTGTGCTTCCGCGCCGGCGTCTGGAATATCGGTGCGGAAGGCCAGCTGACGATGGGCGCCATCTTCGGGTCGGCCATACCGGTGCTGTTCACGAGCTGGCAATCGCCGCTCACCCTTCCGCTGATGCTGCTCCTCGGCATGGCGGGCGGCATGTCCTGGGCGGCGATCCCGGCCTTCCTCAAGAACCGCTTCGGAGCCAACGAGATCCTGACGAGCCTCATGCTCGTCTATGTGGCGCAGCTCCTTCTCGATTGGCTCGTCAGGGGTCCGTGGCGCGATCCCCACGGCTACAATTTCCCCAAGACGGTCGCCTTCGAGGACTATCAGGTCCTCCCGACCTTGGGCGACAGCCGCATGCATTTGGGCGCCGTCTTCGCCCTTGTCGCGGTCGCGGCGCTTGCGATCATGATGGCGCGAATGCTCAAAGGCTTCGAGGTGCGCGTCTTGGGAAATGCCCCGCGGGCCGGCCGCTTTGCGGGATTCTCGCGCTCAGGAATTGTGTGGTTCGTGTTCCTGCTCTCGGGCGCGCTCGCCGGGCTCGCCGGCATCTGCGAAGTGGCGGGACCGGTGGGGCAGCTGCAACCCGGCATCTCGCCGGGCTATGGGTTCACCGCCATCATCGTCGCGTTCCTCGGCCGGCTTAATCCGATCGGCGTCCTCCTTGCCGGGCTCGTGCTCGCGGTGAGCTATCTCGGCGGGGAAGCGGCCCAGGTCTCGCTCGGCATCTCCGACAAGGTCGCGCGGGTGTTCCAGGGCATACTCTTGTTCCTCATCCTCGCCTGCGACACGCTGATCCTCTACCGCGTCCGCTTCGTCCCGAAGTCGCGGCCGCAAGCCGCACCCGCCGCCTGACATGCTTCAGGACGTCATCCTCACCATCATCACCGCCTCAACGCCGCTCCTCTTAGCGGCAATCGGCGAGCTCGTCGTCGAGCGTTCGGGCGTCCTCAATCTCGGCGTCGAGGGCATGATGGTGGTGGGCGCAGTCGCAGGATTCGCCGTCGCCTTCGCGACCGGATCGCTCTTTCTCGGCGCGCTCGCGGCGATCATTGCCGGCATGGCGCTCTCCGCCCTGTTCGGGTTGCTCACGCTCACCTTCGTCGCCAACCAGGTCGCGACCGGCCTGGCGTTGACGCTGCTCGGCCTCGGCCTCTCCGGGCTCATCGGCGTGAATTTCGTCGGCCAGCCGGGAGCGCGCATGCCCAAGCTCCATGTTCCGGGTTTGAGTGAAATCCCGTTTCTCGGTCCCATCCTGTTCGGCCAGGACGCGATCGTCTACCTGTCGTTCCTGCTCGTGGCGGGCGTGAGCTGGGTCCTCTTCCGGACCCGGATCGGCCTCATCATCCGCGCCGTCGGCGACAACCATTCTTCCGCTCACGTGCTGGGCTACCCCGTCGTCTCGGTCCGCTATCTCTGTGTCCTTTTCGGAGGTGCCTGCGCGGGCCTCGCGGGCGGCTATCTCTCGCTCGCCTACACCCCGCAATGGATCGAGAACATGACCGCCGGCCGCGGCTGGATCGCGCTCGCGCTCGTCGTGTTCGCCTCCTGGCTGCCCTGGCGCGTCTTGATCGGCGCCTATCTCTTCGGGACTGTCACCATCCTCGGCTTCGCGCTGCAAGGCTTTGGGATCGGGATCCCGGCCCAGCTCCTCTCGTCCTTGCCTTACATCGTCACGATCCTTGCGTTGGTCGTGATTTCAGGCAACCGTATGCTGATGCGGGCCAATACCCCGGCCTGTCTCGGCCAGGCGTTCGTGCCTGACCGCTAACAATACCCGCGAACGCGGCGGGAGGCCGCGAATTGCACAGGAAAGGAAGACGGATGAGGAAGTGGCTGATGATGGCGGGCGCTGTCGCGCTCGCGACGGCCTGGAGCGCCGGACTGGCGCAAGCCGAGAAGCTCAAGGCGTGCTGGGTCTATGTCGGCCCGGTCGGCGACTTCGGCTACTCCTACCAGCACGACATCGGCCGCAAGGAGGTCGAGAAGGAGCTCGGCGACAAGGTCGAGACGACCTATGTCGAGAACGTAGCGGAAGGCCCCGACGCTGATCGCGCCATCGAGCGGCTCGCGCGCGAGGGCTGCAAGATCATTTTCACGACCTCCTTCGGCTTCATGGACTCGACCATCAAGGTCGCCAAGAAGTTTCCGGAAGTGAAGTTCGAGCACGCGACCGGCTACAAGATGGCCGACAACGTGGCGATCTACAACGCTCGTTTTTACGAAGGCCGCTATGTGATGGGCGAGATCGCCGCCAAGGTTTCGAAGGCGGGTCTCGCAGGTTACATCGTCTCCTTCCCGATCCCCGAAGTCGTCATGGGCATCAACGCCTTCATGCTCGGCGCCCAGAAGGTCAATCCCGACTTCAAGATCAAGATCGTCTGGGTGAACTCCTGGTACGATCCGGGCAAGGAGGCCGACGCGGCGAAGGTGCTGTTCGGTCAGGGCGCCGACATTATCGTTCAGCATACGGACTCGACCGCAGCGCTGCAGATCGCCGAGGAGAGGGGGCTCAAGGGCTTCGGGCAGTCCTCGGACATGATCAGGTTCGCCCCGCATGCCCAGCTCACCGCCAACACCGACAATTGGGGCCCCTATTACGTCAAGCGCGTCAAAGAGGTGCTCGACGGCACCTGGAAGGCGACCGACACCTGGGGCGGCATGGCGCAAAACATGGTGGTGCTCTCCCCCTTCACCAATATGCCGGACGACGTGAAAAAGATGGCGGAAGAGTCGGTCGCCAAGATCAAGGACGGCACTCTGCTGCCTTTCGAGGGCCCGATTACCAAGCAGGACGGCACGGTCGTCGGCGAGCCTGGAAAGTCGCTGCCCGATGCCGACCTCCTCGGCATGAATTGGTACGTCAAGGGCGTCGACGACAAGCTGCCGCAGTAAACCGAAATTGGAATACGGAGATCGGAAGCCCGAAATTCTGGCTTCCGATCTTTCTCGATGGACCCCTTTCTCTCCGACTGGCTCAACCTCCTTCTGCGCTGGTCGCATCTGATCGCGGGCATCGCCTGGATCGGCACGTCCTTCTACTTCGTCGCGCTCGATTTCAGCTTGAGAAAGCCTCCCGGTCTTCCCGCGGGTGTCGCGGGCTCCGCCTGGGAAGTGCATGGCGGCGGCTTCTATCACGTGCAGAAGTATCTCGTTGCGCCGCCTGAGCTTCCATCCGATCTCATCTGGTTCAAGTGGGAAGCCTACCTCACCTGGGTCACCGGCTTCTGCCTCCTCATCGTCCAGTACTATTTCCAGGCCACGAGCTTCCTGATCGATCCAGCGGTCCTGCCGCTCACGCCGTGGCAGGCGATCCTGGTCTCGCTCGCGAGCCTCGCGGCAGGATGGTTCATCTATGACCGGCTCTGCATGCTGTTCGTCGGCTTCAGCGACGCTTGGCTGGCGCTCGCCGTCCTCGCACTCATTCTGGCTGCGGCATTCGGCTACACCAATGTCTTCTCGGGTCGCGGCGCCCTCATCCATGTCGGTGCGTTCATTGGCACCATGATGGCCGCCAACGTCTTTGCGGTGATCATCCCCAATCAGCGCAAAATCACCGCTTCGCTTCTGGCCGGCAAGCCGCCCGATCCGCGGCTCGGAGCCATCGGCAAGCAGCGCTCGCTTCACAACACCTACCTCACCCTTCCAGTGCTGCTGATGATGATCAGCAACCACTACCCGATGCTGACCAATCATCCTCACGCATGGATACTGGTCGGAGTGATCGTGGTGGGAGGAGCAGCCCTTCGTCACTTCCTGGTGCGCCAGGAGGTCGGAGACCCCATCGGCGAGATCGCCTGGACCTTGCCGATCATCTCCGGCGCCTTCGTCCTGGCACTCTGGCTGACCGAGCCCGTCCCGCTCATCGGTCGAGGGCTGCAAGTCTCCGATGCCGAGGTGTTGGGATTGACCCATAAGCATTGCACGATGTGTCATTCGGCCAATCCGACCAAGCCCGGCTTCAAGGAGGCGCCGAAAGGGGTGATGCTCGAGACGATCGACGAGCTGCATCGCTATGCCGCGCAGATCGAGACGCAGGCGGTGCGCAACAAGGCGATGCCGCTCGGAAACGAAACCGGCATGACGGACGAGGAACGCATGAAGCTCGGCGCGTGGATCGCCTCGCGATGACCATCGATGAGGTGAACGCGCTCGGATTCGGCGACTTCGTCCAAAGTTTGGGCGGGATTACCGAAGATTCGCCGTGGGTGGCGGAGCGGGCCGCCGCGCTCCGGCCCTTCCGCTCTAGGGTAACGATGATCGAGGCCTTCTGCTGCGCGATCGAGAAGGCAGATCGAGACCAAAAGCTTTCGCTCTTGCGTGCACATCCCGATCTTGCGACGCGGGCGAAGCTCACTGCCGACTCGAGCCGGGAGCAGTGTGGAGCGGGGCTCGATTCGCTCCGCGCAGAAGAGTTCGCTCGCTTCACGGAGCTCAACACGCGCTATCGGGAGCGCTTCGGTTTTCCATTCGTCTTCGCGGTCAAAGGCGCAACCAAGGATCAAATCCTCCAAAGCTTCGAGGAACGCGTCGGCAATTCGCCCGAAGCCGAGTTCGCGACCGCGCTCGCCAATGTCTGCCGGATCGTCCGCTTCCGGATCGAAGACCGGGTTGAGCCGTGACCCTGGTGCTGCGCGGCCGGGTGGTGAGTTTCGGCGAGAGCCCC
>JBJMRA010000137.1:0-6600 GCA_045802365.1 Hyphomicrobiales bacterium
AGGGAACACGCTCGCGCTTGCCGATGGTACCGTGATTGCGATCGCCGCCGGTGAGGGCGATGCCGCCATCGTGCGGCCGGAGAAACTCTTCGTCACTGCGGCAGAGGGCAAACCGCCCGGCGCCAACGCGCTTCAGGGCGAGATCCTCCAGGCGGTCTATTCCGGCGCGAGCGTCACTTACCGCATCAAGACCGCCGCGCTGGGCGACATGCCGCTCCTCGCCTTCATTCAGAACCAGACCGGGGAGGTCCTGGCGCCGGGCTCGGCCGTGACGGTGAGCTGGGACCCGCGGCACACGATCCCGGTGGCCCAGTGAGCGCCGGTCGCCTGCGGTTCGGTCCGCTCGAGCGGGCGGTCCACATTTCGATCGACATGCAGCTCCTGTTCGCGGAGGGAACCGAGTGGGCGTCGCCGGCCGTGTTTGACATCCTGCCCGTGGTCGAGCGGCTCTGCGCCCATGCACCCGGCCGGCTCATCTTTACGCGCTTCATCACGCCGGAAACCATCGAAGACGCGCCGGGACAATGGAAGCAGTATTACCGGCGCTGGAAGAACGTGCTCGCGAGCCGCCTCGATCCGGGGACGTTCGACCTCCTCCCCGAATTGCGGCGGTTCACGCCGGCTGCACCGGCGGTCGACAAGTACGTCCATTCGGGCTTCGCGAATCCGGCGCTCGAGAAGGAGCTCGATCGGTTGGATGCGGCGGCGGTGATCCTCACCGGAGTCGAGACGGATGTGTGCGTGCTGGCGACGGCGCTCACTGCCGTCGATCGCGGCTACCGCACCGTTCTGGTCTCCGATGCGATCACGAGCTCGGTACGGGCAAGCCACGACGCCTGCCTCGAATCGGTCTTCAGCCGTTACGACGAGCAGGTCGAGATCGTGGACAGCGCGACCGTGCTCGCGGAATGGACGCCGTGAGCGCGCCCGGTTATCTCCGAACCCCGAACGTTCCGCTCGCCCGTGCCTGGAACACGTGGACGGCCGATCGGTTCCTCGAGTTCTCGTTCAAGCCGCTCGGCATTCGGATCACGCCCTTCGTCTACGCCGCGAGCGCCGGGCGGACCTCCATCATCGGACCTGGTTCGGACATCCGGCTCGGGACGCACACGACGGATGCAAGCCTTGTCGAGGCGCGCTTCACGCATTGCGGAACCACGCTCGACTGGTCGTATGCCAAGGCCTCGCCATTCGACCTCGTGGGGCAATGGAACGCCGTCTCTCTCGGCGAATGGGGCCTGCGGTTCTGGATCGTCCTCTGCCTCACTCAGGACGATGGCGCGCTGTGGCGCTACGACGACAAGAAGCGCATCGCTTTCTGCACCGTTGGTCCCCGCACCGTCGCGCTTCGGGCCGAGCGGGCGCCGCTCCTCGTGACGGCGCACGATACGATCGCCGAGCTCCGGGAGGAATACGAGGCGCGCGGCTACTGGCATCTCTCCTCGCGCGGGGTCGAGGCTCGGGCGCTGGCGCTTCGGTTCAATCTAGAGGAGGCGCCGGCCAACCGTTTTGCGGTCGCGATCGCCGACCGCGCCGAGCTGGCCGAGGGGAAGCTCGCCACTCTGACTCACGCTCCCGCAGTGCCCTCGAGGAGCGAAGCGCTCGATGCGATCCGCGATGTCATGGGCTGGAACACCGTATGGGACGAAGTCAATCATCGGCCTTACATCACCTGCTCGCGCAACTGGGACATCAAGAAATTCGGCGGCTTCGGATTTTGGCTGAACGACACCGCCATCAACGCGCTGCTCGTTTCACTATTCGACCTCGAACAGGCGCGCGAGAATCTCGGCCTCGTGCTCAGCGCCGCCACGCCGGATGGAAACCTGCCGTGCATCATGACCGGCAACGACCAATGGGTCGACCGCACCCAGTCGCCGATCCTCTCCTTCGTACTCTGGCAGATCTACCGCCTCGCCGGGACGCGCGATCTCCTGGAGCTCGCCTACCCCGTGCTCGCCCGGAACAACGAATGGTGGCGCCGAGTCCGTGACGGGAACGGAAATGGTATTCTCGAGTTCGGCTCGTCCGACGTTGGCCTCGGCCTCTACAAGGGAACGAAGCTTGCGGCCAAGGACGAGTCCTTCATGGACAACTCGCCCGTCCATGACGAGGCGTCGTGGAACGAGGAGAGCCGCACGCTCGATTGCGAGGACGTGGGGCTCAACTCTCTCGTCTGTCTCGATTGCGAGATGCTGGCTGAGATCGCACGGGCCCTCGGCAACGGCGAGGCGGCGAGCCGGCATGAAAACGAGGCCGTGTCGATGCGCGAGAAGATCACCCGGCATTTCTGGGATGCCTCCCGCGACACCTTCGCCAATCGCCTCTGGTCGGGCAAGTTCACGGCGAGCATCGCGCCCACGAGCTTCTATCCGCTGCTGTGCAAAGCGGCGAGCCCCGAACAGACCAGACACGTGCTGCGCCACCTCGATGATCCGCTCCTCTTTGGCGGCGCCTTCGGCCTGCCGTCCGTCGCCCGCAGCGACCCCGCGTTCCACGACAACGTCTATTGGCGCGGCCGCATCTGGCCGGTTCTGAATTGGCTCGTCTGGAGCGGCCTCAGGCGGGCGGGCGAGAGCGAGGGGGCGAGCGAGCTCGTCGAGAAAGGCTGGCGTCTCTTCATGCAGTCGTGGTCCGAGCGTCGCCTCTGCCCCGAGAACTATAACCCCGATACCGGCGAGGGATTGGATCAGCCCGACACCGATCCCTTCTACTCATGGTCGGCGCTCCTTCCGTTCATGAAGCACGCTCACGACGCGCGACTTTCCATCTGGAGCTAGCGCGTTCATCGTTCCCCACCGCTGTCATCCCGGCGGAAAGCCGGGATCCATGTGTCCATGTGACGGGTTTCTTGTCAAAGCGCGCATTGCAACCACCATGGGGCCCGGCTTTCGCCGGGGTGACGGGAGTTAGGACCTCGCATCGACCTGACGGCTGATCATCGATTCACCTACTCGTCCGAGAAGGAGCTGTGGATAACATCGATCGGGACTTCCGGCCTCGGGCAGAATCGTGGAGCTCAATGCGGAGGTATTCTCCCGTTGCGAAGGCCGCGGAGCGCGCATAATGACCGACACGACCGCCCTGCCGGGATTGTTTCCCATGGAAGACGACGACGCGCCCGAAACCAACATCGTGCGCCTGCGCAACACCGGCATCCTGCCCTCGCAGGAGATATCGGCTCTGATCGAGGAGGGTGGAATCGCCGCCCATCCCTCGACGCCTATCGATGAAAACCAACTTCAACCCGCAAGCCTCGATTTGCGGCTCGGCGCCAGGGCCTATCGCATCCCCGCGAGCTTCCTCCCGGGCTCGGCAAACGTCATGGACAAGATTCGCCAGCTCGACGGGATCGCCATGGACCTGTGTTCGCCCGACGGCGTCGTCATGGAAAAAGGGGCGGTCTACGTCGTCGAGTTGATCGAGCGTCTCGGCTTAACCAGTGGCACCGAAGGCACGGCCAACCCCAAGAGCTCCACGGGCCGCCTCGACGTGCTGACGCGGCTCATCACCGATCGCGCCGCGGCCTTCGACCGCATCGAGCGGAACTACCACGGGCCGCTCTATATCGAGATCGCGCCGCTGACCTTCAGCATCCTCGTGCGCCGCGGGAGTCGGCTCAACCAGGTGCGCTTCCACCGCGGCCAGCCGATACTGGACAAGACGAAGGCGCAGCAATTCTACGAAGCGGGCCAACTCGTGGGTACGGCCGACCGGCTCCCCTTGCGCGGCGCTCTCGTCCCGGTCAGCGTCGATCTCGAGGGCGGGGACGGTGGGATCGTCGGCTACAAGGCGAAGAAGAGCACCAATATCATCGACCTGAACCGGGTCGGCCACTACCGGCCCGCCGAGTTCTGGGAGAAAATCGAAGCGACGGATGGCCGCCTCAATCTCGATCCGAACGAATTTTATATCCTGGCGACACGCGAGGACGTTGGTGTCCCGCCGCACCTCGCGGCCGAGATGGTGCCTTACGACACCAATGCCGGCGAGTTCCGGGTTCATTATGCCGGCTTCTTCGATCCGGGCTTCGGGTGGCGCAACGGAAAAGCCGAGGGAAGCAAGGCCGTCCTCGAAATCCGGTCTCACGGCATTCCATTCACTCTGGAGCACGGCCAGGTCGTCGGATGGCTGCGTTACAGCCAGCTGGCCGTCGGCAAGCCCGACCGGCTCTATGGCGAGGACATCAGCTCGAACTACCAGGGCCAGCGCCTGGCGCTCGCCAAGCACTTCCGCCCCTGGACGGAATAGTCCCCCGCGCGTTACCCGCTGACGGAGCGAACCGGCTTGCAGACTTCGGTGGATTTACCGAAGATGCCCGCCTGACAGGGTTAACAGCATGGACATCCGGAGATTCCGTCTCGGAAGCTTCGATCAGGAGCGGATCGTGCTTGCATTGGCCGCGGTCCTGTTCGTCGTCTCGTCTCTGACGCTCAGGGGCTTTTTCGCGCCCGACAATCTCATCGCCATCGTCCGCAGCGTGTCGGTGCTGGGCATCCTCGCGGTCGGAATGGCCATCGTGATCATCGGCCGTGGCATTGACCTCTCCGCCGTGGCGATCATGGCCATGTCGGCAGCATGGTATCTCCAGATGCTCAACAACGGAGTCTCCGGCAGCTCCGCGCTCTTGACCGCGTTCGCGGGCGTCATTCTGATCGGACTCGTCAATGGCTATCTCATCGCCTACGCCGATGTTCCGGCGATTTTCGCCACTCTCGCAAGCGGGGCATTCGTGTTCGGCTTCGTCCGATCGCAGCTGATCGGCCAGGACGCCATTCCCGTTCCGAGGGGAAATTGGGTTGAGACGCTCGGACGCGCGCGCCTCCTCGACGTGCCGGTCGAAGTGTTCCTGTTCGCGGGCATCGCGTTCGCGGCCTATCTCTTTCTGCGATACGCCAAATGGGGCCGCTACGTGTACCTCATGGGCGACAACTTCCTTGCCGCCCGCAACATGGGCATTCCGGTCCGCCCGATGATCGTGCTGCGTTATGTGATATCCGCGCTCGTGGCGTTCCTCGCCGGGATTCTCACCGCCGCGAGCCTCCTCAGCATCAACACGCGGGTCGTGAACTCGACCCTCCTCTACGACATCGTACTCGTGGTCGTGATTGGCGGGATCGGTCTCTCTGGCGGGAAGGGCCGCATCCGCAACGTCATCGTGGGCGCGCTCCTCATCGGCCTCATGCTCAATGCGATGACCATTCTCGACATCCCGAACATCTATCAGAACCTCATCAAGGCAACCATTTTGCTCGTCGCGATCACCATTGATAGTCTGCTCAATCCACGCGACGAGCAAACCGCCCAGCAGGGCGATATCTGACGTCGTGGATTGGGAGCGTACAGGGAGATGGACATGAAAACATGGACGAGAACGCTGGCCGGCACCGCGGCACTTCTGCTCTTTGGCGGAGTAGCGGCCGTGGCCCAGGAGGATCAGCGGGGACCGGCGGCATACGAACAGGCGCTCAAGGGCAAACGGGTGGTGATGATCCCGATGGCGATGGGCTTCGACCTCGCCCAGGGCTGGGCGCACTATATCAAAAAGGAGGTGGAAGGCTTTGGCGGCATTTTCGAAACGCGCGATCCCAACTGGAGCGTCGAGGCGGGCGCGCAGGCCATCACCGAGCTCATCTCATCCGATCCCAAGCCCAACGTGCTCATCGTCCACACGCCCGATCTCAACTCCTATTCGAAGCTCTTCAAGAAGGCTCAAGCGGCCGGAATCTATGTGATCCAGATCGACAATCCGTCGAACTATGCTTCGGACGCGTTCGTCGGAAGCGACTGGGACAAGCTCGGCCAGCTCGAGGCGGAAGCGGCCGTCAAAGGCTGCGGCGAGAACTCCTCGAAGAAGATCGGCCTCGTCCAGGGCGATCAGGTCAACGCCTCGAGCCTCTATCAATACGCGGGCATCATGAAAGTCCTCGATAAGCATCCTGATTTCCAGGTCGTGGCCAAGCCCGACTCGAACTGGGATGCGACGACCTCGCGCAACGTGACCGCCACCATGCTCCAACAGCATCCCGACGTCTGCGCGATCATCGACTTTTGGGACGGCGATGCGACGGGCTCCTCGGCCGCCATCCGCGACGCCGGCAAGGAGGGCAAGATCTTCCTCGTCACGACGGGGGGCGGCGAGAAGGTCGACTGCGACAATCTGCAATCGGGCGTGTTCGGAGCAGTCGTCATGACCGAGCTTCACCGTCAGTCGCGCGACATCAACGCCGTCATGAAATTCCTGCTGCAGAGCGGCCAGCCGCCCGGGACCTTCAAGACCTGGATTTATACGCTCGAGAAGGCCACCACCAAGGATGACATCAAGCCCGATACCTGCTGGGACCTCAAGGCGCTCCAGGCCGAGGCGAAGCCGTAATCGCGAGGACGCATTTCAGTGAGCAGCCGGTCAGATCGACCGGCTGCTTGCTTGTCCACCGACATGGCTTCGAGCGAACTCCTGGCGCGGCTGCGCTACAATCTCATCCCCGATCACCTGATCGGCGAGATTCTGACCAAGCGCTGGGCCGACAACGCCATCCCGTTCCTCGCGCTCGTCGTGACGGTCGTTGGTTTCGGAACCGCGATCCCGGGGTTTTTCAA
>JBJMRA010000138.1:0-4991 GCA_045802365.1 Hyphomicrobiales bacterium
ATGAGCGATCGACTCGTCGAGCGGAGGGAACGGCCGGAGGACCAGGGGGAGGCACATCTTAGGCCCCAGACTCTCTCCGAGTTCGTCGGCCAGACCAAGCTCAAATCGAACCTCCGGGTGTTTATCGACGCCGCAAAGGCGAGGGGCGAGGCGCTCGACCATGTGCTGTTCGCAGGTCCCCCGGGTCTCGGCAAGACGACGCTTGCGCAGATTCTCGCCCGCGAGCTGGGGGTGAACTTCCGCGCGACCTCCGGGCCGGTGATCGCCAGGGCGGGCGACCTCGCGGCGCTCCTCACCAACCTCGAAGAGCGCGACATCCTGTTCATCGACGAAATCCACAGGCTCAATCCGGCAGTCGAGGAAATCCTCTATCCCGCCATGGAGGATTTCCAGCTCGACCTCATCATCGGCGAAGGGCCGGCCGCGCGCTCGGTCAGGATCGATCTCTCTCGGTTCACGCTCGTCGGTGCGACGACCCGGACCGGACTCCTCACGACCCCATTGCGCGACCGCTTCGGCATCCCCATGCGGCTCGACTTCTACTCGGAGGAAGAACTGCTTGAGGTCGTCCGGCGGGGCGCGCGCGTGCTCCGAGTCGGGCTCAGCGAGGATGGCTCGCGCGAGATCGCCAGGCGTTCGCGGGGGACGCCGCGCATAGCGGGGCGCCTTCTCAGGCGGGTGCGCGACTTCGCCTCCGTCGCTGGCGCGACCGAGATCGACGCCGATGTCGCCGACCGAGCGCTCCGCGACCTCGAGGTCGATGGGCGCGGGCTCGATTCCCTCGACCGGCGCTACCTCAATGCCATTGCCATAAACTTCCGGGGCGGTCCGGTCGGCGTCGAGACGATCGCCGCCTCCCTCTCCGAGCCGCGCGATGCGATAGAGGAGATCATCGAGCCGTTCCTCATCCAGCAGGGCTTTCTCAACAGGACGCCGCGTGGGCGGCTCCTCACGCCCCATGCCTTCCGCCATCTCGGGCTTGCCGTCCCGGCGCGTCCCGACATCACGCAAGGAGCGTTGCCGTTCGGCGATGACGAACCGTAGCTGGCCCGATCTGGCGGGCCGCATCGAGGGCGGCTTTCACGTCCTTCCGGTTCGGGTCTACTACGAAGACACGGATTTCTCCGGCGCCGTCTACCACGCCAACTATCTCAAATTCTGCGAGCGCGGCCGCTCGGACGTGCTTCGCCTCCTCGGCATCGATCAGCGGGCCCGCTGGGAGGGCGATGCGCGGCTTGCCTTCGTGGTGACACGGCTCTGTTGCGCCTTCCTGCGGCCGGCCGGAGTGGACGACCTGCTCGAGGTCGAAACAAGGCTCCAGCGCTTGACCGGAGTGAGGCTCGACATCGACCAGCGGGTCATGAGGGAGGGGGACAGGCTGTTTGAAGCCGAGGTCACCGTCGCTCTCGTCGGCCGCGATGGCAAGCCCGCCCGAATTCCCGCCGACATTGCCAGCGCTCTGGCGAGACTGACCGTTCCCGTAACCCGATCTTAACCATGACTTGGTTGTGTGCAGGGCATAGATGGTCCGCCGAATTCGCCGCAATCTCGACAGATTTGCACGGTTCACCCCCAACCTCTTCGGGCGGCGCCTCCGGCGGGGGCGGAAGATCGCGCGCGAGCTTCCTCCGGATGGAATGAGGGATAATGGACGTCGAAACCGTACAAGGTGTGGCCCAGACGGCTCCGACGGGTCAAATATCCATCTGGCATCTGGCGCTCAATGCGAGCTTCGTCGTTCAGATCGTCATGGTCGGCCTTGCCATCGCCTCCATATGGTCCTGGGCGATCATCTTCGAAAAGCTCTATCTCTACCGCCGCACGCGGTCGTCCAATGATCGCTTCGAACAGACGTTCTGGTCGGGGCAATCGCTCGAGGACCTCTATCTCGCCCTGGGTCCGCGCAGCCACGAGGGCCTTGCGGCAATCTTCATGGCCGCGATGCGTGAATGGAAACGCAGCCAGGAAAGCGCCGTTAGGGCAGGATTTCAAGGCGTCCAGAAACGGATCGAAAAGGTCATGGATGTCCAAATCCAGAAGGAGATGGGCAACCTCGAGGCCCGCCTCCTTTTCCTGGCGACCGTCGGCTCTGCCACCCCGTTCGTCGGCCTTTTCGGCACCGTTTGGGGCATCATGACGAGCTTCCAGGCGATCGCGAACTCGCAGAACACCAACCTCGCGGTCGTGGCGCCAGGCATCGCGGAGGCTTTATTCGCCACCGCACTTGGCCTACTTGCTGCCATACCCGCGACAATCTTCTATAACAAGTTCACGGCCGATAGCGCGAAGATCGGGGCGCGCCTGGAGAACTTCGCGGACGAGTTCTCCGCGATCATTTCGCGCCAGCTGGACGAACGGGTGTAGGGGATGGGAGCGGCAGCGAACGGGGCACGGGGCGGATACACGCGGCGCGGCAGCCGCCGGAAATCGTCCTATACGGCGATGAGCGACATCAATGTCACGCCGCTCGTCGACGTCATGCTCGTGCTGCTCATCGTCTTCATGGTCGCGGCTCCCTTGATGACGGTGGGCGTGCCGATCGAGCTTCCGCAGACCAAGGCCAAGCCGCTCCAGGGCGACACCGAGCCAATCACCGTCTCCGTCAACGCCGAGGGCAAAGTCTATCTCCAGAACACCGAGATCGGTCTCGATACGCTCATCCCCAAGCTTCAGGCGATCGCACAGAACGGCTATGACGAGCGCATCTACGTCAGAGGCGACACGAGCGTGAACTACGGCACCGTGATGAAGGTCATGGGAGCGCTCAATCAGGCGGGCTACCGCAAGATCGGCCTCGTGACGGGTTCCGAGCCTGACCAGAAGAAAGCTGAGGTGAATTGAGGCATGAGGTGGAGCCTCACCATCTCGGTCATCCTGCACGTCGCGATCCTGGTCGCGGCCTTCGTCGTGCTGCCGCGGCCCGACGCCTTCAAGGTCGAGGAACAGGAATCGATCCCGGTCGATATCGTCTCCGTCGAGGATCTCTCGAAGCGTCAGGCGACCGCCAAGAACGCCGAGGAACCGAAGCCCGAAGAGAAGATCGCGCCGAAGCCCGCCGATGTCGTCAAGGAAGTGAAGCCCGCCCCCGAAATCGCGCCCGAGGTCAAAACCGCCGCCCATGAGGCGACTGCCCCGACCGAGCCTGAGCCCGAGGTGAAAAAGGAAGAGCCGAAGAAAGCCGAGCCCGAAAAGCAACCGGACCCGAAACCGCTCGAGGAACTGATCAAGCAGGCGAGCGACGAACCGCCGCCCCCCGAGCCCAAGAAGCAGGAAACGAAGAAGGCCGAAGTAAAGCCCGCGGTGAAGCCCAAGGAAAAGCCAAAGCCCGAAAAGAAGAAGCCCGACGTCAAGTTCAATGCCGACGAGATCGCGGCCTTTCTCAACAAGACCGACGATGCGCGGACCGCGCCGTTGAAACCGACGGCCGAGCAGGGCTCGCCGAAGAAGGGCGAATTCAACCTTTCAGGCGCCGACGACGGGATCGCAGCTACGCTCAATGATCTATTGATCAAGCGACTTGCCGGCTGCTGGACGATTCCGCCTGGAGCGCGCGAGGCGCAGGTCATTGTCAAAGTGCACTTCTATCTGAATAGCGATGGCACAGTGAACGGAACTCCCGAGGTGATGAACTCAAGTTCCGATCCGCTGTTTCAGGCCACCGCCCAATCAGCGGTCTCGGCGGTCATGGAATGTCAGGCATATGATATTTTCCCCGCTGATAAATATGATCTGTGGCGGGAAAACACGGTCAACTTCAATCCCAACCAGATGTATCCGAGCTAGGACCTTTTGCGGATGTTTCGATCTCGCTCACGCCTTTTAGTCGTCTTCCCGGCGCAAGCCGGGACCAGTGATTCGCCTGCTACGGACTTTGCCCGATGAAACCGGCATGCGGATGGGTGGGTCCCGGCTTACGCCGGGATGACAGAAAATGGGTGGTGCTGCTGGCGTTCGCCGTGATGCTCTTTGCTCTTATCCGACCCGCCGCTGCGCTCGAAGTGGACGTAACGAGCGGCAAGATCGAGCCGCTGCCGATCGCGCTGCCGGCGTTTCTCGGCTCATCCTCCGACACACAGAAATTCGGAGTCGACATCACCGGCGTGATCGCGAACGACCTCGGCCGCTCGGGCTTCTTCCGTCCGCTGCCGCCCGAATCCTACATCGAGCAGATCACCAGCTTCGAGCAACAGCCGCGCTTCGGCGACTGGCGGCAGATCCAGGCGCGAGCCCTCGTCACCGGCGTCGCTTCGCTCGAGGGCGGCAGGCTTAGGGCCCAGTTCCGCCTGTGGGACGTCGGCGCGCAGCAGCAGATCGCGGCTTTCGAATTCACGACCTCGCCCAAGAACTGGCGGCGGCTCGGACACCTCATCTCCGACAAAATCTACAAGGCGCTGACCGGAATCGATGGGTATTTCGACACCCGTATCGTATTCGTCGAGGAATCTGGGCCCAAAGACAAGCGCGTCAAACGGCTCGCGATCATGGATCAGGATGGGGCCAATATCCGCGAGCTCACCGACGGGCGCGATCTCGTGCTGACGCCGCGCTTTTCGCCCAACTCGCTCGAAATCACCTACATGTCGTTCGCGGGCGGGGTGCCGCGCGTCTATCTCTACAACATCGAGAACGGGCAGCGCGAAATCGTCGGCGAGTTCCCGAACATGAGCTTCTCCCCGCGCTTCTCGCCCGATGGGCAGGACGTCATCATGAGCTTGCAGGAAGGCGGTAACGCCAACATCTTCGCCCTCGACCTCCAGTCCCGCACGGTGAAACAGCTCACCGACGTGCCCGCCATCAACACCGCGCCGTCCTACGCGCCGGATGGCGGCCAGATCGCGTTCGAGTCGGATCGGGGCGGGGTGCAGCAGATCTACGTGATGAACGCGGATGGCTCCAACCAGCGACGGATCAGCTTCGGTGACGGGCGATACTCGACGCCGGTGTGGTCGCCCAAGGGCGACTACATCGCCTTCACCAAGATGGCAGGCTCG
>JBJMRA010000139.1:0-15233 GCA_045802365.1 Hyphomicrobiales bacterium
GACACGAATGCAGGAAGCGCGTCGCGTCGAGCAGAGCCTCTGAATACTCCTCGTAGGCGGAGGTCTCCTGGTCACCCTTATGCAGTATGGCTGTGAGGTCGCCGTCGCGCGAGGCGCCGAGAGCGACGCGCTGCACCGTGTGCGGGCGATAGCCAACGCCGTAGTACATCTCGCGTCGCGATAGCATCAGCTTCACAGGCCGGCCGGTGACTCGTGCCCCGAGGGCCGCAAGCGTCACGTGCGGCCAAGTGCGCAGCCCGGATCCGAAGGCGCCGCCGACGAATGGCGAGATGACGCGCACATTCTCAGCCGGCAAGCCGAACACGGCAGCAAGCTCGTCAGCGACGTTGTGCACCCACTGGGTCTTGTCCCACAGCGTGAGCCGGCCACCCTCCCAAGCGGCGATCGTGGCGTGCATCTCGATCGGATTGTGGTTCTCGCGCGGGATCACATAGGTCTGGTCGACTTTGATCTCTGCGGTCGCGATGGCTCGATCAGGATCGCCGCGCCGCGTCTCATCCGGCTCGACCTCGCCCTGGTCGGTCTTCTCATGCGCCGGGTCGACTGGCTCGGCGCGGCTGATGTCAGTTGTCCCGGCCTCGTGCGCATAGATGACACGAACCAGCCTCGCCGCGTGCGTCGCCTGTTCGAGCGTCTCGGCCACCACCACCGCGATCGGCTGGCATTGATGATTTACCCGGTCGTCTTGAAGCACGTGCAGGCGCTCACCGATGGCTGGATCCGGGGCTCCCTTATGTGCGCGGTAAGCGAGGCGCGGCGCGTTGCGGTGTGTCACAACCTGAAGCACGCCGGCCGCCCGCTCGGCCTCCGCCGTATCGATCGAAGTGATGCGGCCGTGCGCAATGGTGCTCCTGACAGGGGCGGCGTGCGCGAGGTTCGCCACATCGAATTCGGCGGCATAGGTGGCACGGCCGGTGACCTTCTTACGGCCGTCAACACGGCTGATAGGTTGCCCGATAACAGCGGTGGTCATGCGCGAGCTCCTGCGGTTTCGATCGCACGCACAATGGCACGCTGCATGAGTTCGATCTTGAACTCGTTGTGCCCGCGGCCTTGCGCGCCGTCCGCCGAGAGCGCCGCGGCCCGTCGAAGAGTTGTGGGGTCGAGGCCTGCCCCGACCAGAGCTGCCTCGACTTGCGGAACCCGCCATGGCTTGGTTCCGACCCCGCCAAGGGCGACGCGGGCCTGCCGGATGCGGTCGCCGTCCATCTCGAGAGCCACCGCCACCGACACCACCGCGAACTCGAAGGACGCGCGATCTCGCACCTTGAGATAATGCGAGCGGCGAGCCACCGGGGTTCCCGGTACCGTAATAGCCGCGATGACCTCGCCGGGCTCGAGCACCGTCTCGATGTGCGGCGTGTCTCCAGGCAGCCGGTGAAAATCGGTTAGCTGCACGGTGCGCTGCCCGCCGGAGCTGCGCACTTCGACCGAGGCATCGAGCGCGACCAACGCGACCGCAAGATCGGACGGGTTCACCGCGATGCAATTCTCGCTCGTGCCGAGCACCGCATGCCAACGGTTCTCGCCGCCGATTGCCGAACAGCCGGACCCCGGCGCACGCTTGCTGCAAGCGGCGTAGCCGACATCGCGGAAGTAGGGGCAGCGCGTCCGCTGCAACAAGTTTCCGCCCATGGTTGCCTGGTTGCGCACCTGCGGGCTCGCCGAATTCAGCAGCGCCTCGGAGATCACTGGAAACTGCTCGACCACGGCAGAATGGGCGGCCACATCCGCCATCGTCGCCGCGGCGCCGAGCCTCAGACCCTGCGGCCCAGTCTCGATCCGATCATCGAGCAGCCCGGCAAGGCTGACCAGCTGATCAGGCTGGCGCACATATTCCTGGAGCAACTGCACCATATCGGTTCCGCCGGCGATGTATTCCGCGGGCGCATCGTTGCGTCCGGCTTGCGCGCGCAAGGCGAGGGCCGCATCGAGATTGCGTGGGCGTTCGAGGGTGAAGGGGTGCATGGTTCAGCCTTTCGTGACAGAACCAGTGGGAGTGGCGACGTCCTTAATGGCCGAGACGATGTGGTCGTAGGCGCCGCAACGACACAGATTGCCGCTCATCCAGTCGCGAATTTCCTGCCGCGATCCGGCATGCCCCTCATTGATACAGGCGACGCCCGCCATGATCTGCCCGGGGGTGCAATAGCCGCATTGGAATGCATCACGCTCGATGAACGCCGCCTGCAAAGGGTGGAGTTGTTCCCCATGCGCCAAACCTTCGATGGTCGTGATTTCGCGCCCCTCCACCAGAGCAGCGAGCGAAAGGCATGACTTCACGCGCCTGCCGTCCATCAGAACCGTGCAGGCCCCGCACTGGCCGAGACCACAGCCTTTCTTCGACCCTGTCAGATGCAGGTGCTCGCGAAGAGCATCGAGCAGCGTGGTTCGCGGATCGACGCTCGGCCGGTGCTCCGTTCCGTTCACGCGGAGCGTCAAGTCGAGCGGAGCCTGTCCGGTTTCACTGCCTTGCGCCGCAGCTGGCGAAATCGTTCCAGGCACGACTTGTCCTCCTATGACAAAGGTGCCGCCGGTCACCGCGGTGAACGCTAATAGCTCTCTTCTGGTCAGATCGGCACAGGTGGGACTCGGGCCTTTCGGCTTTGTCGGCCTTTCCATCTGCCGCTCTCCTTCAATGCGTCACATGCCCAATATTGGACTGCAGATCCGCCGCGACTATCCCCCAAGATCGGCATAGAGTTATGAGCGGAGATAATGAATGCAGCGCGGCAGCCTGGATCAGCTCGCGGCCTTTGTCGTCGTTACCCGAGAGCGCAGTTTCACGCGAGCCGCAGCGAAGCTGGGCGTTTCGCAGTCAGCGCTGAGTCACACGATCAGAGAGCTCGAAGAGCGACTTGGGGTTCGGCTCCTTAGTCGCACCACCCGAAGCGTCTCGCCGACGGAGGCGGGTGAACGTCTGTTTCAGAACGTTGGGCCGCGCTTCGACGAGATCGAGGCGGAATTGCGGTTGTACGGGAGCTTCGGGAAAAGCCCGCCGGCACTATTCGAATTACAGCGACTGAAAATGCGACGGAGACGATCCTCGTTCCGAAGCTTGCGCCACTATTGCGACAATACCCGGACATCAAAGTCGAGATAGTTATCGACTATGGCCTGACGGACAACGTGGCACAGCAATACGACGCCGGCGTGCGGAGCGGTGAACAAGTGGCCAAAGACATGATCGCTGTACGGATCGGGCCGGACATGCGCATGGCGGTTGTCGGTGCGCCCTCGTATTTTAAGAAGAGGCCAGCGCCGAAGAACCCGCAGGAACCTATCGATCACAACTGCATCAACTTGCGCCTGCCGCTGCATGGCGGCATGTACGCTTGGGAATTCGAGAAAGATGGTCGCGAGCTGAAAGTGCGCGTCGAGGGCCAGTTCACCTTCAACGCCACAGGTCAAATCCTGAAGGCGGCGCTCACGGGATCGGGCTTAGCGTATGTGCCGGAAACCTTCGCGCAACCCCATCTTGCCCAGGGTCATCTCAAGCGTGTGCTCGAGGACTGGTGCCTGCCTTACTCGGGGTACCACATTTTCTATGCGAGTAGGCGGCCATCATCGGCAGCATTTGTTTTGGTCGTGGATACGCTGCGCCACCGGGCCTAAAATTGGTACGAACCGCTGTCTTACTCGGCGGCGCGGCTGAGAGTATCGACGGGCCGGAGCTTGACTCCCAGCCGGCCGGGGGCGCGAGCGGCGCGGTCGGGTGCAAGCCGGACAGTGATTACGGTCGAGCCATCGGGCCTCGCTTGGCGCGAGAGCACCTCGCCGTTGTCATGAAGCCAGGCAAGACCGCGTCCTTCTTGCGCGGGCAGGATTACTTCGTAGGTTCCGAGGCTCTCCGCAAGGCGGTCTTCGATGGTCGCAAGAAGCGCATCGAGCCCATCGCCCGTGAGGGCAGAGCCAAGGATACAGTCCTTCCGGCGATGAGCCTGGGCACGCCGCATGTCCCGCTGGCTTTCATCGAGAAGGTCGGCTTTGTTCCAGAACTCGACTATCCGCGGATCCTCGCGAGCGATGCCGAGCTCGGCGAGGACGCTTGCGACATCTGCGGCTTGCGGCTCGGTCTCGAGGTGGCTGATGTCGCGGACATGCAAGATGACGTCGGCTGAGAGCACCTCTTCGAGCGTGGCGCGAAAGGCAGCGATGAGCGTGGTCGGCAGGTCGGATATGAATCCGACCGTGTCCGAAAATACCACTTTGCGGCCATGCGGCAGCGTGACCGCGCGCATCGCGGGATCGAGGGTTGCGAAAAGAAGATCCTTGGCGAGAACGCCGGCCTTCGTGAGAGCGTTGAACAGCGTGGACTTTCCGGCGTTCGTGTAGCCGACGAGCGCCACGATCGGATAAGGGACACGCGCCCTGCCCGTCCGATGAAGCGACCGGGTCGTCTTCACGGCCTCGAGCTGCTTTTCGATGCGGTCGATGCGCTCCTGGATCAGCCGCCGGTCGGATTCGAGCTGCGATTCGCCCGGGCCGCCGAGAAAGCCGAAACCGCCGCGCTGACGCTCGAGATGGGTCCAGGAGCGGACGAGACGGCTCTTCTGATATTGAAGATGGGCAAGCTCGACCTGGAGAACGCCCTCGCGGGTTCTGGCGCGGCGGCCGAATATCTCGAGGATGAGACCGGTCCGATCGAGCACCTTGGTCTTCCAGGCGCGTTCGAGATTGCGCTGCTGGATGGGGGCAAGCTCGGCATTGACGACGACGAGCTCTACATTCTCAGACTCGGTGAGCTGACCGATCTCGGCGACCTTCCCCGATCCCAAAAGGGTCGCAGGACGAGGCGCCGCAAGCGGCACGATTAAGGCCGAGACAATCTCGAGGTCGATCGCTTCTGCGAGTTCCACCGCTTCGGAAAGACGGCTTTCGGCATGCCTGTCCGTGCCCCGGTCGGCCTTCCGGTGCTTGAATTCGACGTGAACGATGATCGCCCGGGTCGCAGGCCTCCCTTCGATCTGGAAACGCACCCCGTCGCCGGATTTCCGGCGATCAGCTCTCACCGGCTCTGCCTTCTTCTTCGAAGAGCGTGATCGGTCCGCCGGGCATGATTGTCGAGATGGCATGCTTGTAAACGAGTTGGGAAAGACCATCGCGACGCAAGAGGACACAAAAATTATCGAACCACGTGATGATGCCCTGGAGCTTGACCCCGTTGACGAGGAAAACCGTCACGGGGACCTTCTGCTTGCGCACGTGGTTGAGAAAGGTATCCTGAAGGTTCTGGGGTTTGTCCTGTGCCATCTATCCCTCATTCTGTTGTTTTCTGGCAACAGCTGGTGAACACATTAACAGGACTCGAAGCGGCTGCAAACCGCAATTGGCCAAAACCGAGGCGGGCAACCAGAGGGCGGGCTAAGCGGCGTTCGGAATCACCCGATTGCGCCCTCGGGCTTGGTGTGCGCTACACCATTGGAGGGCGTCGGCGCCTTTTATCGCAGTCACGGAATCGAAATACTCGGCCGACAGCTTGGCTTCGAGGAGCCGCACATTGGCAAGGATGTCCTCGAGAACGAGAACCCGGGCGGTCACTGCGGTCTTTTGAGGAAACTGTCGACCATCTGAAGGAAGCTCAGGACCGAGATGGGCTTCGAGATGTAGGCTTCGCAGCCGCCCTCCCTGATCTTTTCCTCATCCCCCTTCATGGCAAAGGCAGTGACGGCGATGACCGGGATCGCCCGAAGCTCGTCGTCTTCTTTGAGCCATTTGGTGACCTCGATGCCCGAAACCTCCGGAAGCTGGATGTCCATGAGGATCAGATCCGGCATATGGCGGCGGGCGATGTCCAGCGCCGAGAGCCCGTCGCGGGTCTGCAGCACGCGATAGCCGTTGGCTTCCAGCAGATCGTGAAACAGCTTCATGTTGAGCTCATTGTCCTCAACGATGAGGACCGTCTTGGTCTGCGCCGGAACCGCGGCAGGGCTATTCATGAGATGCCCCAGAGGGGTTGCTGTGGAGTTCACGTCTGGCATCCGCTCGCTCGTCCCCGTATATGGCCGACTTTCGCCAACGGGGGAGTTCCTGTTTTGTTGTGCGCCGGATTGTCATCGGATTCCGTAACCAACAGTTTAATCGGGCCTGATTGCGGCAGGGGAGCCGCGGGGCTTGGTTAATCCCGGCGGAAGAAATTTATGTTGCCGCACCAAACGCAGGCCCAAATCGCGGACCTTTCGATCGACCGCGAGCGTCCCCTCCTCGTCTGTGACGTCGATGAAGTCGTCGTCCACTTCACGCGGGCCTTCGAACTCTATATCGGCGAGCAAGATTTGTGGCTCGATGCCCGCAGCTTCGCTCTCGGCGGGAATATCCGGCGGCGGGAAACCGGCGAGGAGCTTGCTCAGCCGCACGTCGGCCAGCTGATCGGGTCATTTTTCGTCGAGCGCACCGAGCACCTTGAAGCGATCGAAGGCGCGATTGAGTGGCTCATCGCCATCGGCAAGCTGGCGGAAGTCGTCATGCTCAGCAATCTCCCCCACGATGCCGCCGAGGCGCGTCGGCGCAACCTCGAACGGCACGGGCTCCACTATCCGCTCATTACCAATTCAGGTCCCAAGGGACCGGCCGTCGAAGCCATTGCGAGCGGCAGCGAGGGCCCGGTCGTCTTCATCGACGACAGCCCCTTTTTCCTCACCTCGGCGCACGAACATCTTCCGCGGGCGCATCTCATCCATTTCCTCCACGATGAGCGATTCGCGCGCCATCTGACACCCCTGCCCTTCGTTTCGCTCACGACCAACCGGTGGTCGGAGGCCGGTCCTCACATCATGAGTCTCCTGACCGGATCCTGAACGCCGGATCAATAGGCAGGCTCGAGCACGCCGTGAGCTTCGAGCGCCGCCTTCAACCGGGGCCGTTCACGCACCGCCTTCGCCAGAAGCGCGATGTAGGGGCAGCGGTCGAGGAGAGCCCGCTCGGACGGGTCAGCCCATACCGTGAGCATGAAGAGGTAGAGATCGGCGGCCGAGAAGCGATCGCCAAGGAGGTATGGTCCCTCCCGCGCCAGCCGGCGCTCGATGATGTCGAACAGCGCCATCTCCCTCGCAATCGCCTTCGACTTGGCGGTGGCGTTGCACGCAGCGGAGTCTGTGAGCGAATCAGCTGTGAAGACGACCTCGATGGCGGTGTAGATGTTGACGCCCATGAAGGCGAGGAGAGACAGATAGACCGCGTGATCGTCGCTCCCAGGCAAAGGAGCCAAGCCTTTATCGGGATGCGCGTCGGTGAGAAAGGCCACGATGGCGGTAGATTCGACGATGGTGCGCCCGTCGCGGAGCCCGAGCGCTGGAATGAGGCCGAGCGGACTGATCTCGCGAAATTCCGGTGCGCGGACCTGTTCGGGCGTCATCCAGACGTTCTGATAAGGAACGTCGAGCTCCTCGAGCAGGAAATGCGGGCTCATGGAGCCCCATCGCTTCACATTATAGAGCTTGAGCATCAGAGCCTCCTCGCCTGTAGGCTATGCTACACTGCCGCCATGGCCGCCGTCGCTCAGGATATGAGCTTCTGCCGCGACTGTCTCACCATGGCGGCAGCCCGGCGATGCCCGTCATGCCGAAGCCCCCGCATCGCCTCCCATCCAGAGCTCCATTCCCTCGCCATCGCGCATCTCGATTGCGACGCCTTCTACGCGGCGATCGAGAAGCGCGACGATCCTTCTCTTCGCGATAAGCCGGTCATCGTTGGAGGCGGCAGGAGGGGCGTAGTGGCGACCGCCTGCTACATTGCGCGCATCAAGGGCGTCCGCTCCGCGATGCCGATGTTCACCGCCCTGAAGCTTTGCCCCGATGCGATCGTCATTCCTCCGAAAATGCAGAAATATTCAGCCGCGGGCCAGGAGGTCAGGCGCCTGATGCTGGCGATGACGCCCCTCGTCGAACCGCTCTCGATCGATGAAGCCTTCCTCGACCTTAACGGCACCGAGCGCCTCCACGGCTCATCTCCGGCGGTCTCCCTGGCGCGGCTCGCCGCCACGATCGAACGCGAGATCGGGATAACGGTCTCGATCGGCCTCTCCCACAACAAGTTTCTGGCGAAGGTGGCCTCCGACCTCGAGAAGCCCCGCGGTTTCTCGGTGATCGGGCGGGCCGAAACCCTCGAGTTCCTGGCGCCGCGACCGGTCAGTCTCATCTGGGGCGTTGGCAAGGTGATGCAGACGGACCTCGCGCGGGACGGCATCACCCTCATCGGCCAGCTTCAGGCGCGAGAGAAGGCCGACCTTGTCAGGGGATACGGCAGCATGGGGGCGAGACTCTACCATCTGGCGCGCGGTGAAGACGTGCGTCAGGTCTCGGAACAGGAGTCTCGCAGCATCAGCGCGGAAACGACCTTCGATGACAATACGGCGGACGCGCGGGAGCTCGAGCGAATTTTATGGCGCATGTGCGAGCGCGTTTCACGCCGGGCAAAGGCCGATAGGCTTGCCGGGCGCACCGTCATGCTCAAGCTCAAGACCCACGATTTCAAGCTCAAGACCCGGGCGGTGAGTTTGCACGAGCCAACCTTGCTCGCCGATCAAATCTTCGCTGCCTCGCGTCCCCTCCTCCTCAAGGAGGCCCGGGGAACGTCTTACCGGCTCCTCGGGGTGGGAATAAGCAATCTCGTTTCCGCCGAGATCGGGGCCGGAGCGAGCCTCGACAGCCGCGGCGCGGCGCGGGCGATGGCCGAGCTCGCCGCCGACAAGCTCAAGGACAGGTTCGGGGGTTCAGCCATCGAGCGCGGCATCGCGCTCGCGGCCGGACGCCGGGTGAAAACTCAGGAATGACAGTCCGGTTGTTTCAGGAAGTCGAGCTTCGAGAGGGTGCCTTTGACGGCGAAGTCGCCGTAATCCATCAAAAGGTTCTCAGCGACACCGTTCTCGTACAACGTGAATGAAACCTGATAGCTCGGCAGTTCCTCGCCGGTCTCATCGTCGGGATTGTCCTCGAAGAAGCTGATCGCGACCGGCCACGACGGCAGCGCCGCCAAATCATCCTCGGCCTTGCCCGTCGTCGGCGGCGTTGAGCCCGGCTCGCGTTTCTTGCCGATGAAGGTGATGGCCTTGAACACCTTCGTTCCGGAGGAGCCGTCAAACACGTGGCTGACGTCCCGCGTGCCGCTCGCTTCGGCGGCCGTCATGAGCCGGATCTGGTGCTCGATCGGGAAAATGGTTCCCGGCGAAAGATCGAAGTCCTCGGGCGTGGGGAGGTCCATGTGCCCGCGACCCGCCTCGCCACGTTTCGGGAACTCGGCGGAAAGCTTGGTATCGGACTGCAGGGCTTCGTTGACATACTCCTTTTGTGCCACCCGCATCGAGAGTCCGTCGCCCGCTTCCCAGGATGCGATCTGGGTATCGAGAAGCTTGGTCGTCCCTTCGTTCGGCTGAAGCCTGAGAACCCGGCGGAAATTCACCGACCAGCCCTCGCATGCCGAGCCGGTAAGCTCCATCGCCATGCGTCCATCCGCGGTGGCGATGCCGGCGCGCGCGGCGCTCCGGACGAGACTCAAGTCGTATATGGCGCGGTGCGCGGCGATCGAAATCTGCGCCGCGGCGGCGAACCCGCCACCACAGACCGAAAGCGTCGCAATCAGGGCAAAGAGTGTTTTCTTCATGAGGGTTGCGCGGAGGCCGCTCCAATGCTTTCTAGGGTCCACCCGCCGCCGCCTGTGTAGCCCAAACCACCCTCCATAACAATGGTTCCTGCCAAGCCTCGCCTGCTCGTCACCCGCAAGCTTCCGGAGGACGTCGAGACGCGGCTTGCGCGCGCTTACGACGCGGAGCTCAATCCCGACGACCATCCGATGAGTCCCGATGAGATCGTGAGCCGAGCCAAGGGCCGGGATGGATTGCTCATCACCTCCGCCGACGACTTCCGCACCGATCTGTTGAGCCGCCTTCCCTCCTCGATCAAGATCGTCGCGACCTTCTCCGTCGGATACGAGCACATCAATCTGCCGCTCGCGCGCGAACGCGGCCTTGTGGTGACCAACACGCCCGACGTGCTCACCGACGCCACCGCCGATATAGCCATCCTGCTCCTGCTCGGGGTGGCGCGCGGCGCTTATTGGGGCGAGCGGATGATCCGGGAGAATCGCTGGACGTCATGGTCGCCCATCTGGCCGCTCGGCCACGACGTGTCGGGCCGCCGCCTGGGTATCCTCGGATTGGGCCGGATCGGGCAGGCGGTGGCGCGGCGCGCCCGCGGCTTCGACATGGAGCTTCACTATCACAATCGCAGGGAAGTCGATCCCGCTCTTGCCTGCGGCGCCAAGTTTCACGCGCGGCTCGAAGCGATGCTGCCCTTCTGCGACTATCTGTCCATCAACTGCGCGTCGACACCCGAGACCCGGAACATCATCAACGAGAAGACGATCGCCCTTCTTCCCGATGGGGCGATCCTGGCCAATTCCGCCCGTGGCGACATCGTCGACGACGATGCCCTGATCGCCGCTCTCAAATCCGGTAAGCTCGCGGGGGCCGGACTCGACGTATTCAGGGGTGAGCCCAACATCGACCCGCGCTACCGCGAGCTCGAGAACGTGTTCCTGTTGCCGCATCTCGGCAGCGCCACGCTCGAAACGCGCGTCGCTATGGGCATGCGGGCCGCCGATAATCTCGACCAGTTCTTCGCCGGCAAGCGGCCGGACGATCTTCTCACCTGAACCAAAGCGGAGGCAAATATGGGACAGATCGATACACGCCTTGCAGAGCTCGGCATTACCCTGCCTGTGCCCGCCAAGCCCGTCGCCAATTATGTCGGCTGGGTGCGGACCGGCAATCTCGTTTTCACCGCGGGCCAGGTGAGCTTCAAGGACGGCAAGATCGAATACCTTGGCAAGGTCGGCAAGGACTACAGTCTCGAAGAAGCTCAGAACGCGGCGAGACTCTGCGCTCTCAACGTCATCGCTCAAATCAAGGAGGCCTGTGACGGAGACCTCGATCGGGTTAGGCGCATCGTCAAGCTCGTCGGCTTCGTCAACGCGGTCCCGGACTTCGCCGATCATCCAAAAGTCGTGAACGGAGCTTCCGACGTCATGGTCGAAGTGTTCGGAGACAAGGGCAAGCATGCCCGATCCGCCGTCGGGTCCGGCTCGCTGCCGGTCAATGTCGCCGTCGAGGTCGAGGCCGTGGCGGAGATCGAATAGGCGATGCGGTGGACCCCGGCGCTCGAAGCCCTCGGGTGGCTCGTCGACCGTCCAATCGCGCATCGGGGATTGCACGATATAAAGGTGGGTGCGGTCGAGAACACGGCTACGGCCTTCGCCCGGGCGATCGAACGCGGGTATCCGATCGAGTGCGACCTCCAGATCACGGCCGAAGGGGAAGCCGTGGTCTTTCACGACGACACCGTCGACCGGCTCACCGAGGGCAGCGGTTTTATCCGCGATAAAACCCTTTCCGAGCTGCGATGTCTTGCCTTCAAGGTGGGAAAGGACCGCATCCAGACCTTGGATGAGCTTCTCGACCAGGTCGGCGGCCGGGTTCCGCTCGTGGTCGAGCTCAAAAGTCACTGGGACGGGGATTTCCGGCTACCTGCGAGGGCGCTCGAAGTCGTTGCGGACTATCGCGGCGCCTACGGGATCATGTCCTTCGATCCCGACATCGTTGCCGAGGTGCGCCGGTTGTCGCCTCGAACGGTGCGCGGCGTCGTTACCGACCGCGCCACTTATCCCTATTACCATCTGATGCCGCTCGGAGAACGCGTCGGCATCAGGTACCTCGTACATCTCCCGCGGACGGAGCCCCATTTCATTTCGTATTTTTGGCGGGACCTGCCGTTTCCGCCGGTGACCGCCTATCGAGAGTCGGGCCGGCCGGTCATCACATGGACCTTGCGCAGCCCCGAAGATGCCGCACGAGCGCGCCGATACTCCGATCAGATCACGTTCGAAGGGTTCCTTGCCTAAGTGAAACTGCGCGTTCTCCGCAGCCTCTCCGAGATCGACGCCGAAAGCTGGGATAGGTGCGCAAATCCGCCTGGCCAGGCGTTCAATCCCTTTGTCTCCTTCGCCTTTCTGAGCGCGCTCGAAGATTCGCGTTCCGCGGTCCGGGAGACCGGATGGCTCGGCCATCACCTGGTTCTCGAGGACGGCGGCGTGAAAGGGATCGTCCCCTGCTACCGAAAGTCCCACAGCTATGGTGAATACGTCTTCGACCATGGCTGGGCGGAGGCTTTCGCGCGCGCCGGCGGACGCTACTATCCGAAGCTCCAGGTCTCGGTCCCCTTCACACCGGTGACCGGCCCGCGACTGCTCGCCAATGATCGCGCTTCACGCGCGGTGCTCGCAGAGGCGCTCCAGCATCTCTGCAAGGAGGAAGACGCAAGCTCGGTGCACATGACCTTCGTTCCGGAGGAGGACTGGACGGCGTTAGGAGGCCGCGGATGGCTCAAACGCACAGATATCCAGTTCCACTGGCACAACAAGGGATACTCGACGTTCGACGATTTCCTCGGCGATCTCTCCTCGCGCAAGCGGAAAAACATCAGAAAAGAGCGCGAAGCGGTCCGAGAGGCGGGCATCGAGTGCGAATGGATCGCGGGAACCGCCATAACCGAGAAACACTGGGACGCCTTCTTCCGCTTCTATATGGATACCGGGTCACGCAAGTGGGGGTCGCCCTATCTCACGCGCAAGTTCTTCAGCCTGATCGGCGAGAGACTGGCCGACAAGATCGTGCTCATCATGTGCCGGAGAGGCGGCCGGATGATTGCCGGGGCGCTCAATCTCGCCGGATCGGACGCGCTCTACGGCCGCAACTGGGGAGCGATCGAGCATCATCCCTGCCTTCATTTCGAAGCTTGCTATTATCAGGCGATCGAATTCGCGATTACTCACAAGCTCGCGCGGGTCGAAGCCGGCGCCCAAGGGCCCCACAAGCTCGCGCGGGGGTATCTGCCCCAGATGACCTACAGCTTGCACCATTTCTCTCATCCCGGCTTGGCGCAGGCCGTCGAGCGCTATCTCGATCAGGAGCGCGCCGCGATCGCGGCCGAGAAGAGCGAACTTGCGGATTATTCACCCTTCAGGCACGAGGCCGAGGCGGACGGCGTATGATCATACCGAGGAAACGCGATGGCCGGCTATGACGATAAGAACATCTTCGCCAAGATCCTGCGCGGGGAAATCCCCTGCCACAAGATCTACGAGGACGAGCAAACCTTCGCTTTCATGGACATCATGCCTCAGAGCGAAGGCCACTCGTTGGTTCTCCCCAAGAAGCCGTCACGCAACCTGCTGGATGCCGATCCGGCGGTGTTCGAGCCGTTGATGAGAACGGTGCAGAAGATCGCCCGCGCCTCACGGGCGGCCTTCAAGACCGATGGGGTTCTCGTCATGCAGTTCAATGAGGCGGGAGCCGGCCAGACGGTGTTCTATCTTCACGTGCACGTAATTCCGCGCTCGCAAGGAACGGCGCTAAAGCCCCATTCAGGCGCGCGAGTCGACGACGCGACACTCGCGCGACAGGCCGAGATGATCCGGGCAGAGCTCGCCGCCTGATCGCTCAGGCGGCGAAACCCACTACTCGGTTTTTTCGGTTGCGGCTGGCCTCTTGCGGAGCTTGCCGTCCTTGCCCGGCAGGGCCTTGCGATCGGGAGGCCTCGGCAGCGCCTTTTCCTCCTCGCGGCTCAGATATTGGAACGTGAGGCGGCCCTCGCCGTCCTCGGTCTCCTCGCGCAGGACCCGCACGGTCCCGCCCTTGACGAGTTTGCCGAACAGAACCTCATCAGCGAGCGGCTTCTTCACATGCTCCTGGATGACCCGGGCGAGCGGACGGGCGCCCATCTGCTGGTCGTAGCCTTTCTCGGCGAGCCAGGCCGCCGCCTCGTCCGACAGCTCGATCAGCACCTGCCGCTCGGAGAGCTGGGCCTCGAGCTGCATGATGAATTTCTCAACGACCTTGCGCACGATCTCGGGGGCGAGATGGGCGAAGCCGATCGTCGCATCGAGACGGTTGCGGAACTCGGGCGAGAACATCCGGTTGATCGCCTCCTGATCGTCGCCCTCGCGCTTGTTGCGCGTAAAGCCGAAGGCGGCTCCCGCCAGATCCTGAGCGCCCGCATTGGTGGTCATGATCAGGATCACATTCCGGAACTCGACGGTCTTGCCATTATGATCGGTGAGCTTGCCGTGATCCATCACCTGCAGGAGGATATTGAACAAATCGGGATGGGCTTTTTCGATCTCATCGAGCAACAGCACGCAGTAGGGGTGCTGATCGACTCCATCGGTGAGAAGCCCACCCTGATCGAACCCGACATAGCCGGGAGGCGCGCCGATCAGCCGGGAGACGGAGTGGCGCTCCATGTATTCCGACATGTCGAAGCGGATGAGATTCACGCCCAGAACATCGGCGAGACGGCGGGCGACCTCGGTCTTGCCCACGCCCGTCGGACCCGAGAAGAGATAGCAACCGATTGGCTTCTCGGGCTCGCGCAGTCCCGCCCTGGATAACTTGATCGACGCGGCAAGCGCGTCGATCGCGCGATCCTGGCCGAATACCATACGTTTCAGCTCCTGCTCGAGATCGCGCAACACCGCCGCGTCGTCTTTGGAGACGGTTTTCTTCGGGATCCGGGCCATGGTGGCGACGGTCTCCTCGATATCGGTAACGCCGATCACGGTCTTCCGCTTCTCTTCGGGCAGCAACATGAGCGAGGCGCCGGTCTCGTCGATGACGTCGATCGCCTTGTCCGGCAACTTCCGGTCGCTCATGTAACGGGCGGAAAGCTGCACAGCCTGTTCGATGGCGTCGTCGGTGTAGCGGACCTTGTGAAAATCTTCGAAGTAGGGCTTAAGCCCGGTCAAGATCTTGACCGCATCGTCGATCGAGGGCTCGTTGACGTCGATCTTCTGGAAGCGGCGGACAAGCGCTCGGTCCTTCTCGAAGTGCTGGCGGTATTCCTTGTAGGTCGTCGAGCCGATGCACCTGAGGCTGCCGCCGGCCAGAGCCGGTTTCAGGAGGTTCGAGGCGTCCATCGCGCCGCCGCTCGTCGCGCCGGCCCCGATCACCGTGTGGATCTCGTCGATGAACATGATGGCGCCGGGATAGCCTTCGATCTCCTTTATCACCGCCTTGAGGCGCTCCTCGAAGTCGCCGCGATAGCGGGTGCCGGCGAGCAGCGCGCCCATGTCGAGCGCGTAGATGACGGCGGGCTTGAGCACCTCGGGCACGTCGCCCTCGACGATCTTGCGGGCGAGGCCCTCGGCGATTGCGGTTTTGCCAA
>JBJMRA010000140.1:0-3519 GCA_045802365.1 Hyphomicrobiales bacterium
CCAGAGATACTGGTCGGGATAGAACGGGTTGAGCCGCATGGCGCGCTCGAAGCATTTGAGCGCCTCTTCCGATTGGCCGCTGTGGGTCAAGGCATCGGCCATTTCGGCGATGATCGAAGCGTCGTTGGGATTGATGGCAAGCGCTCGGCGGTATGAGCCAAGCGAGCGGTCGTGCTCCTTGCGATAGAGCTGAACGAAACCGAGTTCGGCATGGCCCCGGGCGTCGTTGGGCTCGGCGCTGACCGCCTGGACGGCGATATCGAAGGCGCGCGTAAGACTCCGCTGTGGGTCGTCGCTCCAGGAGTAACGCCAATCGAGGCTGTGGCTGCGCGACAGGCCCGCATAAGCGCGCCCGTAGCCCGGGCTCGACAGGATCGCCTTCTCGTAGAGCTCGCGCGCCGACGCCGTGTCGGAGGCGGTGAAATTGCGGAGAGCGCTCTCCGCCTTGAGCACGTGGCCGTAGGCATGGAGCGAGGCCGGCGACCCCCGGTTCAAGCGCTCGCGCTCGGCCTCCTCGATGCGCGCCGACATCGCCGAGACGGCAAGGCCCGCAACCTCGTCCTGGATGTCGAAGATGTCCTCGAGCGGGCGGTCGTAGTTTTCGGCCCAAATCGAGCGCTCGGTCACGGCGTCGCAGAGATCGATCGTCACCCGCACCCGGCGCGGCGAGTAGCGGATGCTGCCTTGCGCGATGTAGCGGGCGCCGAGCCTCGAGCCGATCTCGGCGATCGGCAGATGCTTGTCACGGAGCGCGAAGGAGGAGCCGCGCGCGATGAGGTCGATACCGCGGAAACGGCTGAGACTCGTGATGATGTCGTCGGTGACCCCGTCGGCGAAGAAGTTCTGCTCGGCGTCCGAGGAGAGATTGCGAAGCGGCAAGACCGCGATCGAGGGCCGCTCCATGGCCTCGAGCCGCTCCAGCCCGGCGCGCTTCGAGGAGCTCGCTGCCGGTGGCCTCAGGCTCGCCTTCATGAGCACCGCGGTGCTGCCACGGTGCACACGGTAAAGCTCCATCGGCTCGTACAGATTTTTCAGCTCATGAGGGCCGAGGCACTCGAAGCTGAATTCGGGACGGCCGCGGATGGCGCGGTAGACGAGATCGGAGACGCAGATCCCCCCGACCGGGCCCGCCGACTGGACGCGCTCGGCCACGTTGAGACTTTCGCCATAGGCGCGGCCCTTCTCCTGAAAGACCTCCCCCAGATGCACGCCAATCCTGAAGCCCAACGTAAACTCGGCGCTGTGGACCTGCTCCTGGAATTCGAGCCCCGCCTCGACCGCTCGCGCCACGCTGTCGAAGATCGCAAGCGCGCCGTCACCCATCGTGTTGAGGATCCGGCCTTGTCGCTCGACGACCGTCGCCGAGAAGAGATCGAGGGCCTGCCCGACAAGGCGTAACGCGGCGACCTCGTCGTGGGCCATCGCGAGCGTAGACCCTGCGGTATCCACGAGGAGTATCGCGGTGAGCTGCGACTGCGGCACGCTGGCGAGCGCCTCCGCAGCGCGAAGCGGGCTGTCAGTCGAACTCACACTCGCTGTCATGGCAGGCGAACCCAGCCTTTCCGCGAGCATAGACTATGCGCGAAAGACGGGCAAATCAGAGGTCGGACAGCGTTTACGCCGGCTCGCCTCGCTCAATGCCGTAGGCCGCCATGAAGGTCTTGACCGCGGCGGTCGCCGTGCGCTCGACCTCGGCGTCATCGATCCTCTCGGCGGCGCTGAACAAGATGCGCTTGCCGATGCCGCAATGCGCGAGCTCCAGGAACTGCCGCGCCGCCATTTCGGGATCGTCGGCCCGAAGCTCGCCTTGCCCGACCTTCTCGGTGATGAACTCGGCGAGCTTGGCGATCCCGTAGCGCGGTCCCGCCTCGTAGAAGGCGCGGCCGGCTTCCGGGAACTTGGCGGAGGCCGCCATGACCATACGGATATAGGCGACGTGGGCGGGCTGGGTGAGCGAGCGGCCGAAGCGGTAGCCCATTTCTCTCAGCACTTCCTCGGCCGGCCGGCTCGCGTCGATGCCGTCGAAGAGGCGCTCCGCCTGCACCCGGCGATCCTCGAAGACGAGGGTCTCGAACAGCCGTTCCTTGCTCGGGAAATAGGCGTAGATCGTGCCCTTGGACACGCCCGTCGCCCGCACGATGTCGTTCATGCTGGCGCCGTCGAATCCGTGCTCGAGAAAGACCTTTCGGGCGCCGTCCATGATCTGCTCGCGCTTGGCGCTCGACTCGACTGCGGTCTCGGTTTCGACTGGGAGTGCCGTCAGGGCGGAGTTCATGTCCTCGTCCTCTAAGCCTGAGCACTCATTCGCGCAACTCAGGCATTCTTCAAAAGGATTGAACCGAACGGTTCGGTATTGACTTAGGAGAGGTGCTCGCATAAATCAAGATCGAACCGAACGGTTCGGTTCTAGTTCGAGGGGAGCCCTCAAATGTCGACCCACACAGCCGCAACACAGCCCCGGCCGCAGCTCAAGCTCGCGGAAATGCCAACCAAGGCGCCCGTGGCTTCCGATCCTACGCCCGGGGCGAAGCGCAAGGGGGGTCGGCTGCGGAAAATCGGGCTCGGAGCAGCGTTGATCGCCCTTCTCGGAGGCGCGGGTTGGTACGGTTACGACTGGTACACGGTCGGCCGGTATATCGTATCGACCGACGACGCCTATGTGCGCGCCGATATGTCGGCACTCTCCGCCAAGGTGGCGGGCTACGTGGCCGAGCTTCCCGTCCCGGAGAATGCGCTCGTGAAAGCGGGCGCGACCGTGCTGCGTCTCGATAAAGGCGATTTCGAGCTCGCGCTCGCATCGGCGAAGGACAAGATCGCCGTCCAGCAGGCAACGATCGCCCGGATCAGCGAAGAGGCCAAGGCGCAAGAGGCTGCCATTCGGTCGGCGGCGGCCAAGGTCGCGATGGCCGAGGCCGATGCCGCCAACGCCCAGACAACGTTCGAGCGCCAGTCGGCGCTCGCGAAGAAGGCTTTTGCCAGCCAGCAGGCGCTCGACCAAGCGCGGGCGAATCGCGACCGCGCGGTCGCCGCCGTCGCCTCGGCCAAAGCCGATCTCGCCTCAGCTCAGGCGCAGGGGGAGGTTCTCAAGGCGCAGGTCAACGAAGCAACGGCCGCTCTGCACCAGCTCGAGACCGATCTCGCCAAGGCGGAGCGCGACCTCTCGTTCACCGAGATCAAGGCGCCCTTCGACGGGATCGTCGGCAACCGCGCGGTCGAGCCTGGACAGTACGTCCAGCCGGGCCAGCGACTCCTCGCACTCGTGCCCGTCTCGACGGCTTACGTCGAGGCGAACCTCAAGGAAACCCAGCTTGCTGACGTCAAGCCCGGACAGAAGGCCAAGGTTGCCGTCGACGCCTGGAACGGTGCTGAGGTCGAGGGCACGGTCGAGAGCATCTCGCCCGCTTCGGGCGCTGAGTTCTCGCTGCTGCCGCCCGAGAACGCCACCGGCAACTTCACGAAAATCGTCCAGCGCGTGCCGGTCCGCATCGCGCTCGACGGTGATGCCTCCAAGCTAGGTGC
>JBJMRA010000141.1:0-6649 GCA_045802365.1 Hyphomicrobiales bacterium
CGGCGTGCATGCCCGGCAACCTGCACAAAAGTGCTGTTCGGAGACCTGTCCGACCCGAGGAGGATCGGGAGCCCGGTCATGCCCTCACGCCCGGTCATGCCGACTTCGATCTGATCGTCCCCTCCGCCATTGACGGTCGAGATGATCCCGCTCTCCGGGAAGTAGACGTGCTCGATCGGCTCGTTTGGATTTTCGACTTCGAACTTGACCGGCGTCTCAAGGGTCTCGAGATGCGGGTCCAACAGCTCGCGGTCGCGCTCCGAGAGTGCCGCGAACAGCCGGTTGAACGAGGGATAGTTGCTGAGTTGGGCCATGGGGCTCCTCCCGGTTGGGGCAGGAGCACGTCGTGTCTCTTGGCCGTCCGCGCCCGAGGCAGTCTGCGAACGATGATTTGATATAAGCTCTCGCGGGGCGACCTCCTAAGCATATTTGACCTTAGTACGATTTCGTACCAGAATGGCGGAACCCTGAGTACAGCCTGGCATTGCCGACTCGGGGACTGAAGCAGGTGGTCTGCTAGTTCAAAGCAGCAAGTGCATGAGGCTTTGAGCCGCTCCGACGGATCGGAGCGGTGGGCCGCTTTTACGCTTCGGCGCTGCGATGTCTCACGACCCCAGGCTCTCCGTTCTCGTCGTCGAAGATGAGTCTCTCGTCCTTGCATGGATTGCGGGATGGTTGGAGAGCAAAGGCTGCATCGTTCTAGGAGCTGGAGCTGCAGAGGCGGCGCTCGCCTACCTCGGTAATGGCCATGCGATCGATGCCGTTGTCACTGACATCCGGCTTGGGGATGGCCCCAACGGGTGGGATGTGGCCGAGGCGGCGCGAGCGCGACGGCCGGACATCCGTGTCGTGTACACATCGGGGAACGTGGTCTCTCCAAGGCGTGATCTCCCCGGAAGCGTGTTCTTAACGAAGCCCTACACCGCTGAAGCGGTCTATCGGGCGTGCTGCGGGTCGCAGGAGGACAATATGGAAGCATTGCAGCTCGACCCCTCTCGACCGCCGCCACCGATCATGGAGCGGGCGTACGAGCTTGCGGGCTCAGGAAACTTCACTGACGTCGAGGCGATCTGCCATCATCTGATCAGGGAAAGGTACGAAGACGTGTTCCTCTGGTTCGAGGGGCGGGCTGCGACTCGCGTAGACCTGTTGAACAGATGCCGTCGTGCTCGTTCTCAGATCGGCATACCGTCTAGCCAGCCCAGTCCGACAAGCTCCCGGGCGTCGCGATGGAGGACGAAGGCTGCCGAGTTCTGCATGCTCGCCGACCGTGCGAAGTCGAATGCGATACGGCAACTGTATCTCCGGCTCGCCGAGTCTTACGAGCGCTTGGCGTCGAGCGCGACGATGGACGATCGGGACAGCAAGGTGAGTTAGCCCTCCCGATTCACTGCGCTCGCATACACAAGGGCCGCGGGTGTTGGCGGGCAGCGCCCTCGCGCTGTTTTTGCTTTTCGGATCAATGGGGCTGAAGGGACGACCCGTCCGCCCTCATTCGGGAGCGGACGGGCCGCTGGCCACGCAAGCTCGGGACGGCGACAGGAGCCGCATGGCCAATCGCGCAAAACGGGGAACGATCTGAAAGACCCCTCTCGCCGGCATTGCTAGCCGGTGATCCCCCGCCTGGATCGGTGTCGAGGGTGGCCCCCGATCATGGCCCAATCGCGATGAGAGTGGGGCAAATCCCGGGCCTTCGGATGGGCAAGCCCGCAGGAACTGGTACCTATATTTGGTTAGAACTGGCTACAAAACCCTGGAAATCAACAAAGTGGGAAAGTTCCCAATTGTGGCCGAACTGTGCTCACATTCCCTTAAAACAACCTCCTCCAGCATGCTTGTCGGTGGCGATGACGAGCGCCTTCGCGATCCCGGGTTCCAGTGCAGTATGGCCGGCATCGGGGACGAGTACGAACTCCGCATCGCGCCAAACTTTATGCAGCGCCCAGGCGTTCGCGACGGGAGTGGCGAGGTCATACCGCCCATGGACAATCGTGCCGGGCAGCCGTTCGAGCCGCGAAGCATCCGCGAGAAGCTGGTCGTCCTGGCGCAGAAATCCGCCGTGCTTGAAATAGTGGCATTCGATGCGGGCGAAGGCGGTGGCGAACCTCTCCTCCCCGAACTGGGCGACCCGGGCGGCATCGGGCAGGAGCGAGATCGTGCGCGCTTCCCATTGGCTCCAGGCCTTCGCACAGGCGAGCTGGACCGATCCATCGGCGCCGGTGAGCCGCTTGTAATAGGCCGCGATCATATCGCCCCGTTCGGGCTCCGGGATCGGCGCCAGATACTCCTCCCAGGCGTCGGGAAAAAGCCAGCTTGCGCCTTCTTGGTAGAACCACAGGAGCTCGGCCCGCCGAAGCAGGAAGACTCCTCGCACGATGAGCTCGGTTACCCGGTCGGCATGCGTCTCGGCATAGGCGAGCGCGAGGCTCGATCCCCATGATCCGCCGAACACCTGCCAGCGCTCGAGCCCGAGGTGCATCCTCAGTTTTTCGATGTCTTCGACGAGATCCCAAGTGGTGTTCTGGGCAAGCTCCGCGTGCGGCGTCGATTGTCCGCAGCCGCGCTGATCGAAGAGGATGATCCGGTAACGGGAGGGATCGTGAAACCGGCGCATGAATGGCGCAATGCCGCCTCCCGGGCCGCCGTGGAGAAGGACCGCGGGCTTCCCTTTTGGATTTCCGCATTCCTCGAAATAGAGCTCGTGGATGGGCGACACTTTGAGGCGCCCGGTGCGATAGGGCGTCGCTGCCGGATAGAGGCTCGGGGCGGAGGTCATGGCTGAGAGGGGCGTCCTTCGGGATGATTCGGAACCGATCCCACGTCCCTATCCATCTTGACCTGCAAAAGAAATTGCGGATGATCTGCCGGCTTATTCTCAACGCGCTGGCGGCGAGCGGCGCGGGGGTCATCGCCGCCTGAAACCCGGGTGTGAGCACCCGGGTTTCATTTTGCGTTCAGCTCACGGTGTTGGGGAGCTCGCGCTCGCGCCTCGCGATGAAGTCATTGAGCGCCTCGTCGGTTGCCGGGTCGAGCTTCGGCTCCTCGTAGGCCTGGAGCATCGCGCGGGCGCGCTCGCGGCCGCGAGCGTCGTGGTCCTTGGCGCCCTCCGCCGACCATTGCTCGAACGAGCTGAAGTCCATGAGGCTCGGCATGAAGAAGGCGCTCTCGAAGTGCTCGAGCGTGTGCTGGGTGCCGAGGAAGTGCCCGGCCGGTCCGACCTCGCGTACCGCCGCCATCGCCTCCTTGAAATCGTCGAAGGAGAGGCCGCCCGCGTATTTGTACCAGCCGAGGAGCTGCTCGCAGTCGGTCACGAATTTCGAATAGCCGCAGCAGAGGCCGGCTTCGAGCCAGCCCGCCACGTGCCAGATGTAGTTGGCGCCGGAGAGGATGGCCGCATGCATCAGCATGTTCGCTTCGTAACCCGCTTGCGCATCGTTGAGCTTCGAGCCGACGTGGAAGCCGCTCGTCCGCCACGGCAGCCTGTAGCGCCTGGCGAGCGCGCCCATGAGGAACATCATCTGCGCGGCTTCCGGCGTGCCGCCCATGGGCGCGCCCGATTTCATGTCGACCGTCACCATGAACTGACCATAGAGCTGAGGCGACCCGGGCCTGACGAGCTGCGTGAAGGCAAGGCCGGCGAGGGCCTCGGCATTGACCTGGGCGACCGCGCCGACCGAGGAGGCCGACGTCGAGGCGCCGCACAACGCGAAGGGCGCCAGGATCACCGGCTGGTTGTGCCGCGCATAGACCTTCATGGCGTCGAGCATGGTCACGTCCCAGACGAGGGGCGAATTGCAGTTGGTGATCGCCACGAGAACCGGATTGTCCTTCACGAACTCGTCGCCGAAGACGATGCCGGCCATCGCCATGACGTCCTCGGCGCGCTCGCGCGCGGTGACGATGCCCATAAACGGCTTGTCGCAGTGCTTGATGGCCGAATGGACGATGTGGAGATGCCGTTTCGGGACCGGGATCTCCATCGGTTCGCAGATGATCGAGCTCGCCGAATGAAGAGCGGGCGACATGTGCGCGAGACGGTGAAAATTGTTGAGATCGGCGAGCGAGCCATAGCGCCGCTGGTTGTCGAGGTCCCGCACGTAGGGGGCGCCGTACATGGGGACGAAAACGGTGTTGTTACCCCCGACGTCGACGGACCGTTCCCGATTGCGCGCGTGGAGCCGGAACTGGGACGGGATCTTGCCGACGAGCTCCATCAACAGCGCGCGATCGATCCTCACGCGCGTATCGGTCACATCGCCGCCGCCGGCCTTCCAGAGGGAGATCGCCTCGGGATCTCGGAACTCGCAGCCGACCTCTTCGAGGATATTGCACGATTCCTGGTGGATGAGCTCGACCGCTTCGTCGGGCACGAGCTCGTAAACCGGAATTTTCCGCACCAGAGTCGGAAGCGACGGAACGGATTGCGACCGCATCGCCCGTCGGCCCTCCCGGCCACCGCCGCGCCGCCCGGTCGCGCTCACCTGTTTCGAGAGTTCCTGAACATTCACCATAACGCCCATCCGCAATGCGAGTGCGCGCATCTTCGCAGATGAGCCATCCCCGGATAGTCGCAGAACGTCTCCTCGGCGCGCAAAAGCGCAATCAGCTTATTGGGCGGTGCTTGTCGCTCCTCCGACATAGAGCCGGGTGCGGTCGAAGGCGGGCGCCTGTTCGAGGTCCTGCCTGAGCGCCTGGACCGTAAATTTGGGCCGATTGCTGGAGTCGTAGGTGCGTTCGACGCGATCGAGCGGGAGCGCCACGTCCTTGTCTCCGAGCCCGAGGAACCCGCCGACGCCGATGATCACCGCCTGGACCCGGCCATCGCGCCCGAAGACGACGTCGCTGATCTTGCCGACATCCTCGTTCGTGCGGTCGTAGACCGGGCTGCCGATCATACGGGACACCAGGATGGCGTTGTCGTCGGGTCTGCCGGTCGCGGTGAAGCCGTTGGTGGCAGTGCGCGATTCCGGCGCAGGCTGGCTGGTGTTTACCTGCGAGGCGGGGCGGTTCGATTGAAGTTTGTCGGCCGAGTTCTGCTCGACCGTCTGCGGCACCACGTTCGCGCTCGAGTCGTTGGTGGTCGGCTCGCTCACATGCTGCTCCGAGCTCAACGTCTGATCCTGGGCCATGGCGGGCGCGCCGATGGTGAGCGCCGCCGAAACCGCGGAAATGAGGATCATTCTCATGATGCTCTCCTGTAAGCCGTCATGCTTACAATCGCGCCCGCGGGCCGAGGGTTCCGAAATCGGCTATGGCGCGAGCAAGCCTCTCTGCCGCGCTATGGCGACGAGTGCCGGCGGAAGCACGCGCCCGCTTTCAAGCTCCTGCAGGGAGATCCGAGCAAGCTCCGCAGCCGTTCGATAATTTTCGAGGAGCTGGGGCGAGCCAATGCCGACAAGAGAGGCGTCCGCGCCGGTGAACCGCATGGCGTCGCCGAACTCCGCTCCGATCAGGAGGCCCGAGAGGTAGCTCGCGATCGATCCGCGGGCGAGCTTCTCAAGGAGTGGTAGAGTGCGAGCGCCAAACAGTGAGTGCAGCAGGGCGGAGCCTTCATCGAGACTGCGCGACACTCCTTGGCGGAAGGCTTGCGCATCATGCTCGCCGGGCTCGATCAGTTGAGCGATCGTGCCCGACCCGGTCAGAAGGTTGAATAGCTCGCCCGTCATATAGGTGCGGAACCGCACGAGCTTGCGGTCCTCGACGAAGGCCCACTTCGAGTGGGTTCCAGGCAGGACGAACACGGCATCCGGTGCACCCGTCGCGGCGAGACCACCCAGGATCTGGCACTCCTCTCCCCGCATGACGTCAGGCTCTCTGCCGCCGAGATCGCAAACCCCAGGCACGATCCAGGCCGCAGGGACATCTGGAACCTGGGCGAGCTCGCTTCCAATTTTGTCGAGGCCCGCGGGCGTGAAGAGATAGGGCGCCTCGACCCAGCCGAGCTTGCTGCCCACCATTCCGCACATGAGGACGGGAACGGGTTCGTCCCGCCAGCCCTCGACGAGGCGGGCGAAAGCCTGCCGGAACTCCCGCCGATCGACTTTCAACAGGCCCTCGCCGTCGGCACGGCTGTCGATCACCCGCCCGGCATGGTCGAATGCCCACGCGCGCCTGTTGGTCGTGCCCCAGTCGATGCCGATGAGGGCGACAGCCGGCTGCCGGTCGGACACGGCCGGGGTACTCGCCAGTCATCATCGTCATCCCGGCGAAAGCCGGGACCCACCCATCCGCGTCCCGGGTCCATGATTGAGACCCGTGCTCGGACTTACATGGGTCCCGGCTTTCGCCGGGATGACGGATTTGGATGATATGTCCACGCCGCGCGTTAAAGCTGCTTCACCCCGCCATAGGCGAACGAGGCAGGGGCCGCGGCGAGCCGGTTGCGGAGCGGCGCGCCGAACTCGCCGATCTCGATCTCGAAGATGTCGCCGGGCTCAGGCTTGATCCCGTCCGCGAAGCTCAAGGTTCCGGTGCCGAAAAAATGGATGTGGATGTCGCCCGGCCGGCGGAACAGCGGATATTTGAAATGGTGGTATTCGAGGTTCGAGATCGCATGCGACATGTTGGCTTCGCCGGTTACGAACGGCTTCTGCCAGATCACCTTGCCGTCGCGCCGGATGCGGCTCTCTCCGGAAAGGTCCTCGGGCAG
>JBJMRA010000142.1:0-4884 GCA_045802365.1 Hyphomicrobiales bacterium
CGGACAGATCATCTGCTACCTAGACCGGACGCTTCATGTGCTCCCTACAGGGCCCACCCGCCAACTTGTGTACGGCCCCCAGGCGACCTAGAACCGTCCCGAGGGGAAAGCCGTGCTCGACAAGATACATATCGACAATCCGGCGGTCGCCGAGATCGCCGCGGAATCGGCCGGCGACCCCGATGCCATCAGCGCCGAGATCCTCGAAAAACTCACCCACGCCATCGGCAAGGACCCGATCGTCGCTGAGGACCACGATTGGCTCGAGGCGGCGATCCTCGCCCTTCGCGACCGCATCATCGACCGATGGATGGCGACCACCCGGGACGCCTATCGCAATTCCAAGAAGCGCGTCTATTATCTTTCCCTCGAGTTCCTGATCGGCCGCCTCTTCGCGGATTGCCTGAACAATCTCGGCCTCACCGAAGCCTTTTCCGCTGCCCTTGCGAAGCTCGGCGTGGATCTCGATCGCATTGCGGCGCTCGAGCCCGATGCGGCGCTCGGCAACGGCGGATTGGGAAGGCTCGCCGCCTGTTACATGGAGAGCATGGCGACGGTGGGCATCCCCGCCTATGGCTATGGCATTCGCTATGACCACGGGCTCTTCCGCCAGGAGATCGCCGACGGCTGGCAGGTCGAGCTCCCCGAAGAGTGGCTCTCGAACGGCAATCCTTGGGAGTTTCCGCGCCGGGAAGTGGCTTACGAAATCGGCTTTGGGGGATCGGTCCAGAGCGAAGGAGAAGGGGAAGCAGCGCGCTTCCGCTGGGCGCCCTCCGAGAAGGTGCTCGCGGTCGGCTTCGATACTCCGATCGTCGGCTGGCGCGGGGAGCACGTCAACACGCTGCGGCTATGGCATGCGCGCGCCGTCGACCCGATCAAGCTCGATGCCTTCAATCGCGGCGACTATGCCGCGGCCATGAGCGAGCATACGCGTGCCGAAATCATTACCCGCGTCCTCTATCCGTCCGATGCGACTCCGGCCGGACAGGAACTACGGTTCCGGCAGGAATATTTTTTCACCTCGGCATCGGTGCAGGACCTGCTCCGCCGGCATATCCAGCAGTTCGGATCCATTCACAATTTGGCCGAAAAGGCCGCTATCCAGCTCAACGATACGCATCCCGCAATCGCGATCGCGGAACTCATGCGACTCCTCGTCGACCTCCATGGCGTGAGCTGGCGCGAAGCCTGGGAAACCACGCGCAATACGACGGGGTACACGAACCACACGCTGCTGCCGGAGGCGCTCGAGTCATGGCCCGTCCAACTCTTCGATCGGCTCCTGCCGCGGCACATGCAGATCATCTACCGGATCAACGCCGGAGTGATCGCCGATGCGCGGGTAAAGCGCGGGTTCGACCAGGGCGCGCTCGCGGCGGTGTCGCTCATCGACGAGCAGAACGGCCGGCGCGTGCGGATGGGTCAGCTCGCCTTCGTCGGTTCGCACAGCATCAACGGCGTCTCTGCGCTTCACACCGAGCTCATGAAGAGGAGCGTCTTCCGGGACCTCAATGTCCTCTATCCGGGGCGCGTCAACAGCAAGACCAACGGCATCACCCCACGGCGCTGGCTGCAGCAGATCAATCCGGCGCTGACATCGCTTCTCCTCGAGACGATCGGGCCCCGATTCCTCGATGATGCGGCGGCGCTTTCGGATGCAACGCGGTTCGCCCTCGATCCCGCATTCCGCGCCCGGTTCGCGGCGATCAAGCGCGCGAACAAGGAGAAGCTTGCCCGCTTCATCGCCGACACTCTCGGCGTCCATATCGATGCCTCGGCCATGTTCGATGTGCAGATCAAGCGCATTCACGAATACAAGCGCCAGCTTCTCAATGTCCTCGAAACGGTGGCGCTCTACAATGCGATGCGCGCCCATCCGGACGGCGACTGGCCGGCTCGCGTCAAGATCTTCGCTGGCAAGGCTGCGGCGAGCTACTGGCAGGCCAAGATGGTCATCAAGCTCGTCAACGACGTTGCCTACGTCGTCAACAACGATCCCGCGGTCCGTGGCCTGCTGAAGGTGGTGTTTCTGCCCAATTACAATGTAAGCCTCGCGGAGATGATCATTCCGGCCGCGGACCTCTCGGAGCAGATTTCGACCGCCGGCATGGAAGCGTCCGGCACCGGCAACATGAAGCTCGCCTTGAACGGCGCTCTGACGATCGGCACGCTCGACGGGGCCAATATCGAGATCCGCGATCGTGTCGGCGCTGAAAACATCACCATCTTCGGCCTCACCGCGAGCGAGGTCGCGGAGCGGCGTCACAAAGGCCTCAACTCGCGCGAGATCATCAACGCGTCTCCGCACCTGAGAGAAGTGCTGGAGAGCCTCGCTGCGGGCGTCTACTCTCCAGAGGATGTCCACCGCTACCGGCCCATCATCGATCCTCTCTACGACAACGACTGGTTCATGGTGACCGCCGATTTCGACGCCTATTGGGAGGCGCAGCGTTCGCTCGATGCGCTTTGGCGCGCCCCGGACGACTGGACGGCGGAGGCGATCCGCAACACGGCCAATGTCGGCTGGTTCTCATCCGACCGCGCCATCCGCGAATACGCTCGCGAGATCTGGAACGTCCCCACGAGCTCATGAATTAGTGAACCATGCCGAGGTCCTCGAAGACGAGCATTCCCGAAGTGGAGGCCATCGTCGCGGGGAGGCATGCCGATCCCTTCCGGGTCCTCGGGCTTCACGAAAACCGCGGCCGCTGGATCGCCCGGACATTCATTCCGGGAGCCGAAGAGGTTGAGGCGACGACGCTGTCGGGGGCTCCAGCGGGTCGGCTCGAACGCCGTCATGCAGCGGGTTTCTTCGAAGGACAAGTCGACATCGCCGGACGCCGGCCCATCCGCTACGAAGCCCGCAATCAGGGCGGCAGCTGGAGTGTCATCGACCCCTACATCTTCGGCCCGGTGCTCGGTCCTCTCGATGACTATTATGCCTCAGAAGGCACTCATCTCAGACTCTACGACAAGCTCGGAGCGCATCTCCTGACCCATGAAGGAGTCGAGGGCGTTCACTTCGCGGTGTGGGCCCCCAACGCTGAGCGGGTATCGATCGTCGGAGACTTCAACGCATGGGATGGACGCCGGCACGTCATGCGCAAGCGCGTCGACACCGGGGTGTGGGAAATCTTCGTTCCGGGGATCGGCGAGCGCTCCTGCTACAAATACGAGATCATCGGCGTCAACGGCGCGCTGCTGCCGCTCAAGGCCGATCCTTTCGGGTTCTGGGCCGAGCTCCGGCCCAAGACCGCATCGCGGGTTGCGCGGACCGACAACTTTAGTTGGCACGACGCGCGCCACCTCTCGGAACGCGCAGGTCGGGATCCGCGCCGCTCGCCGATCAGCATCTACGAGGTCCATCTCGGATCATGGCGGCGCCGCCCGGATGGAGGTTTTCTCGACTACGATCTCTTGGCAGATGAGCTCATCCCCTATGTCACGGAGATGGGCTTCACGCATATCGAGCTCATGCCGATCACCGAACATCCATACGACCCCTCGTGGGGCTACCAGCCGACCGGACTCTATGCGCCGACCTCGCGCTTCGGTGAGCCGTCGGGCTTCGCGCGGTTCATCGACAAGGCGCATCAAGCGGGCCTCGGGGTCATTCTCGACTGGGTCCCGGCCCACTTTCCGACCGACGAGCACGGCCTTGCCCGCTTCGACGGCACCGCGCTCTACGAGCACGAGGACCCGCGCCTCGGCTTCCATCCCGACTGGAACACCGCGATCTACAATTTCGGCCGCCGCGAGGTGTCGAATTTTCTCATCAACGATGCGCTCTTCTGGCTCGAGCGCTACCATGCGGACGGGCTCAGGGTCGATGCCGTCGCCTCGATGCTTTATCTCGATTATTCGCGCAAGGAAGGCGAATGGCTCCCCAACAAATACGGCGGCAGGGAGAACATCGAGGCGATCGAATTCCTTCGCCGCACGAACGAGCTCGCCTATCGCGATCGGCCCGGCATCGCGATGGTGGCGGAAGAGTCGACCGCATGGCCAGGCGTTTCCCATCCGGTCGACGCGGGCGGCCTCGGCTTCGGCTTCAAATGGAACATGGGCTTCATGCACGACACTCTCACCTACCTCGGGCGCGATCCCGTGCATCGCGGCTTTCACCACAACGAGCTCACCTTCGGCCTCCTCTACGCGTTCACCGAGAACTTCGTCCTGCCGCTTTCGCATGACGAGGTCGTGCACGGCAAAGGCTCGCTCCTCAAGAAAATGGCGGGCGACGATTGGCAGAAGTTTGCGAACCTGCGCGCCTTTTACGCGTTCATGTGGGCCTATCCGGGCAAGAAGCTCCTGTTCATGGGCCAGGAGTTCGCACCATGGACCGAGTGGAGCGAACAGGGCGAGCTCGAATGGCATCTGCTCGACCATTGGCCGCACCGGGGAATGCAAACCCTGGTGCGTGATCTCAACCGCCTTTATCGCAGTCATGCGCCGCTCCACGCGCGGGACTGCGAGGCTGAAGGATTCGAGTGGCTCATAGCCGACGATCACCACAATTCGGTCTATGCATGGGCGCGCCACGCGCCGGGAAGCCCGCCGGTCGCCTCCATCACCAATTTCACGCCGGTGCCGCGCGACCGCTATCGCATGCCCTTGCCGCGCGCCGGACATTGGCGCGAAATCCTCAACACCGACGCGGAGGTCTATGGCGGCACGGGGCGCGGGAACTTCGGCGCGATCGAAGCCGGGGAGACCGGCTCGCACGGAAAACCCGCCAGCGCCGAAGTAAGCCTCCCGCCGCTCGCCACGATTTATTTCGTGCACGACCGCGACTGATAAGGAAGCCCTGATGCCTGATCGCCCCGGCCACGCCCCGCTCGCCCGCGACGCGATGGCTTACGTGTTGGCCGGCGGACGCGGCAG
>JBJMRA010000143.1:0-10317 GCA_045802365.1 Hyphomicrobiales bacterium
CAATCCGGTCGGCGCATCGGTAGAGCGTGGCGGCGGCGCCAACAGCCCGGCTGCCGTCTATGCCGTTGCCAAATGGGACGAGTGGCTGCGCAAGTACGCTCCTCCGGGCGCCGCCGACCTCGACTTCTATCAGTCGCTGCCGTCGCTCTCGCAAGGCAACGTCGCCCAGCAGATCTTCTGGTACACCGCTTTCACCGCCTCGATGGTGGCCCCCAAGGATCAGGGCAACAACACCGTCGATGATCAAGGCAATCCCCTGTGGCGCATGGCGCCCTCACCGCATGGTCCCTACTGGAAGGAAGGCGCCCAGCGCGGCTATCAGGACGTGGGGTCGTGGACTTTGTTCAACTCGACTCCGGTCGATCGCCGCAAGGCGGCCTGGCTCTACGCTCAGTTCGTCATCTCGAAGACAGTCGATGTGAAGAAGAGCCAGGTCGGCCTCACCTTCATCCGCGACAGCACGGTGCGCCACGAGTCGTTCACCGAACGTGCGCCCAAGCTCGGCGGCATGATCGAGTTCTACCGCTCGCCCGACCGCGTGGCGTGGAGCCCGACCGGCGTCAACGTGCCCGACTATCCTAAGCTCGCTCAGCTCTTCTGGGAGAACATCGGTGACGTGAACTCTGGCGCATTCACGCCGCAACAGGCCATGGACCGCTTGGCCGAGCAGATGGACGACGTCATGGCCCGCATGCAGGCGGCCGACGAAAAGAGCAAGGTCTATCATGGCTGCGGCCCCAGGCTTAATCCCAAGAGCGATCCCTCCAAGTGGTTGAGCACCGAGCACGCTCCGTGGGCCAAGCTCGACAACGAGAAGCCGAAGGGCGAGACCATCGCCTATGACGAGCTGATCAAACGCTGGACCGAGCATCAGTAGAGGGCTCCTCCCCTCTCACGATGGCTTCCGGGGTGCTCCTTGCGCAGCACCCCGGAAGCATTTGCAGGCCGGCTTTTTTCCCTGCACAGTCCTCTCCGGGGAGGAACAGTCGTCGCACATGACCCTCGAGCTGCGGCAGGTCACCAAGCGCGTCGGCGCCGACGTGCACATCCACGAGACCGATCTCGTGCTGAGGGAGGGCACGTTCAACATCCTCCTCGGCACCACTCTCGCCGGCAAGACGACGCTCATGCAGTTGATGGCTGGGCTCGACCGCCCCTCTAGTGGAGAAGTGTGGTTTCGCGGCCGTAATGTCACAGGCGTTCCGGTGCAGCGGCGCAACGTGTCGATGGTCTACCAGCAGTTCATCAATTACCCGAATTTTTCCGTCTACGAGAACATCGCCTCGCCCTTGCGCGTCGCGGGGTTGAGTCGCGGTGAGATCGACACGCGCGTCAACAAGGTCGCGGAGCTACTCAGGCTGACGCCGATGCTCGGCCGTAGCCCGAACGAGCTTTCGGGCGGCCAGCAGCAGCGGACTGCGATTGCCCGAGCGCTCGTCAAGGATTCAGCTCTCATCCTGCTCGATGAGCCGCTCGCCAACCTCGACTACAAGCTCCGCGAAGAGCTTCGCGAAGAGCTGCCGAAGCTCTTCGCTGGGCGAAACTGCATCGTCGTTTATGCGACGACCGAGCCGGTCGAAGCCCTGCTCTTCGGGGGCAACACGGCGACCTTGCACGAGGGACGCGTGGTCCAGTTCGGGCCGACCTCGACCGTTTATCGCAAGCCCGCCAATCTCTTGAGCGCCAGAGTCTTCTCCGATCCGCCGATGAACACGGCGCCAGTCACCAAGCGGGGAAACGACATACTGCTCGGCGACATGATGCGATGGCACGCGGGCAACGGCGTTCGCAGCATTCCCGACGGCCACTACACGCTGGGAATCCGGCCGCATCACATCACGCCCGTCTCGCGCAAGCAGGACTCTCCCTCCGTCGAGGGCCGCGTCCTCGTGGCCGAGCTCAGCGGTTCTGAAAGCGTCATCCATTTCGACATGAACGGCGACACCTGGGTGTCGCAATCGCACGGCATTCATCCATTTCAGGTCGGCGAAGCCGCCCGCCTGTACCTCGATGTCGACCACAGCTTCTTCTTCGACCTCGAGGGCAGGCTCGTCGGGGGTCATGCCTGATGGCCGAGATCACGCTCTCCGATCTGCGCCACAGCTACTTCGCGCATCCGCAAAGGAGCGAGGACTGGGCGCTGAAGAAGCTCTCTCTCGATCTGGCCGACGGCGGAGCCTACGCGCTCCTCGGACCCTCCGGTTGCGGCAAGACCACGCTGCTCAATCTCATCTCGGGACTCTTGCGGCCGACGGAAGGGCGTGTCCTATTCGATAAGCGCGACGTCACCGACGCGAGCCCGGAAGAACGCAACATCGCGCAGGTGTTCCAGTTTCCGGTCATCTACGACACCATGACGGTTTACGACAATCTGGCCTTCCCGTTGCGCAACCGCGGCGTCCCCGAGCGCGATGTCGATAGCCGCGTGCGCGAGATTGCGGTGATGCTCGAGCTCGATCGCACGCTCCGCCGCCGCGCATCGGGATTGACCGCGGATGGCAAGCAGAAGATTTCGCTTGGGCGCGGGCTCGTGCGCTCCGATGTCAACGTCATCATGTTCGACGAGCCGCTGACCGTCATCGATCCGCATCTCAAATGGATTTTGCGCTCGAAGCTGAAGGAGCTTCACACCCGTATCAGGCGGACGATGATTTATGTGACGCACGACCAGACGGAGGCGCTCACCTTCGCCGACCAGGTGGTCGTGATGAAGGATGGCGAGATCGTGCAGATCGGGACCCCGGTCGAGCTCTTCGAAAGACCGCGGCATACGTTCGTCGGCCATTTCATCGGCTCGCCCGGGATGAACGTGCTTCCCTGCGAGGTGAGGGACGGCAAGGCGATCTTCGCCGCGCGGCCGATCGAGACCGTCAATGCCGTCTATCGGGGAAACGGCGGATCATTCGAGCTCGGGGTGAGGCCAGAATTCGTGAGCTTCGCTCCAGATGGGATCCCGGTGTCGATCGGCAAAGTCGCCGATGCCGGCCGCTACCGCATCGTCGATGCCCATCATGACGGACGCACCATCAAGATGCTGCTGCCCGAAGCCGCCGATATTCCCTCGGGCGAGGCTCACATCCGCTTCGATCCGTCTCACACACAGATCTACCAGGACGGTTGGATGGTGACGTAATGGTGCTGTTGCCCTCTCCGGCGCTTCGCGCCACGTCCCCCGAAATGGGGGAGGGTAGACTCTCCCTCCACCGCGCGAATGCGTGGGGAGGCTGGCGCGCGGAACGCGCGGCGGGTGGGGTCTCTCCGCGCGATGAATTCTCTCGGAACTGTTTCGGAATTATCAGCCGACGAACCGTCTCGCGGAGAAACCCCACCCGGCCGCCTGCGGCGGCCACCCTTCCCACGCCTGCGGCGCGGCGGAGGGAGGGAGACCGCGCATGACCAAGACCGTCAACCAAAAGGCCTGGTTCTTGGTCCTTCCCGTGCTGCTGCTCGTCGCCTTCAACGCGATCATCCCGCTGATGACCGTCGTCAACTACTCGGTTCAGGAGACGTTCGGCGACAACATCTTCACCTGGGCCGGCGTCGGCTGGTTCGAGCAGGTGCTCCATTCCGACCGATTCCACGGCGCCCTCCTGCGGCAGTGCCTGTTCACCGGCCTCATCCTTCTGATCGAGGTTCCCTTGGGGCTTGCGATCGCGCTCACCATGCCCCGCAAGGGTCCTTGGGTGTCGGTCTGCCTCGTGCTGATGGCGTTGCCGCTCCTCATCCCGTGGAACGTGGTCGGAGCCATGTGGAACATCATGGCGCTCCCCGACATCGGCCTTCTCGGACGCGGCATCAACGCGCTCGGCATCGAATACAACTACACGCGACAGCCCTTCGCCGCCTGGTTCACGATCGTCCTCATGGACGTGTGGCACTGGACCTCGCTCGTCGTTCTCCTCTGCTACGCCGGCCTCGTCTCGATCCCAGACGCTTATTATCAGGCGGCGAAGGTGGACGGCGCGAGTCCCTGGGCCGTCTTCCGCTACATCCAGCTGCCGAAGCTCAGGCATGTGCTGACCATCGCCATCCTCCTGCGCTTCATGGATTCGTTCATGATCTATACCGAGGCGGTGGTGCTGACCGGCGGCGGCCCCGGAAGCTCCACGACGTTTCTCTCGATCGACCTCGTCAAGACCGCACTCGGCCAATTCGATCTGGGTCCCGCCGCTGCGATGTCGATCATCTACTTCCTGATCATCCTCGTCTTCTCATGGCTCTTCTATACGCTCATGATGCGCAACGTGGAGCAATAGGGATGAAGCGTTGGTCCGCACTCGTGCCTGCGGTCTACATCGTCTTCCTGATGCTGCCGATCTATTGGCTGCTCAACATGTCGTTCAAGACGACGAACGAAATCTTGGGCCGCTTTTCGCTCTTTCCCCGCAACTTCACGCTCGAGAACTACATCAAGATCTTCACCGATCCGAGCTGGTATACGGGCTACATCAATTCGCTCGAATACGTGGTGCTCAACACCGTCATCTCGGTCCTGGTGGCGCTGCCCGCGGCCTACGCCTTCTCGCGCTATCGCTTCCTCGGCGACAAGCACATGTTCTTCTGGCTGCTCACTAACCGCATGGCGCCGCCGGCAGTTTTCGCGCTCCCGTTCTATCAGCTCTATTCCGCCGTCGGCCTGTTCGACACGCCCATCGCGGTCGCACTCGCTCACCTCCTCTTCAACATTCCGCTCGCGGTCTGGATTCTCGAGGGCTTCATGTCGGGCGTGCCGAAGGAGCTCGACGAGACGGCTTACGTCGACGGCTACTCCTTCTGGCGTTTCTTCATTCGCATCTTCATTCCGACCATCGCCGCCGGGATCGGCGTCGCCTGCTTCTTCTGCTTCATGTTCTCCTGGGTGGAGCTGCTCCTCGCAAAAACTCTGACGGCGGTCGCGGCGAAGCCGATCTCGGCCGCCATGACCAAGACCGCGAGCACCTCCGGCTATCAGCTGGGTCTTCTTGCAGCCGCAGGTTCGCTCACCATCATCCCGGGGGCGGTCGTCATCTATTTCGTGCGCAACTACATCGCGAAAGGCTTCGCGCTCGGACGGGTGTGAGGAAAAGAGATGAACACCGATATCCTGTCGTGGATGGCCTGGACGTGGCCGACCACCCTCTTCTTCCTGTTCATCGCGGCGTGTCTCATCGCAATGTCGGTCTGGGAGTATTATTCGCCGGGCGGCGCGCCGCGCCACGGCGTGCTTGGTCTCGATACGACCCGCGGCGACCGGCTCTTCATCTCCCTCCTCGGCAGCGCGTTCATCTTTCTCGCCTGGCTCGGGATCATGGGCACGCCCCTCTGGGGCGGGCTCGTTATCTCGCTCTTGTGGACGCTGGCAGTCTTCCTATGGGTGTGAGTGCGCCAAGGACGTAGATGCCCTCCCACCTTCTCGCCATCGACCAGGGCACGACATCGACGCGGGCGATCGTCTTCACCGCCGAGCTCACGATTGCGGCCTCCGCCCAGCAGGAATTTCCGCAATACTATCCGGCCTCGGGCTGGGTCGAGCACGACCCCGAGGACCTCTGGCGCACCACGCTCGCCACCGTGAAGGAGGCGCTCGCCCGAGCCCACCTGGAGGCGTCGGATATCGCCGCCATCGGCATCACCAACCAGCGCGAGACCACCCTCCTCTGGGACCGCGATACCGGCAAGCCCATTCACAATGCGATCGTCTGGCAGGATCGCCGCACGGCCGATCTTTGCGCCAAGCTCAAAGCCGCGGGTCATGAGGAAGACGTCGCCGCCCGCACCGGCCTTCTCCTCGATCCCTACTTCTCCGGCACCAAGATCGCCTGGCTTCTCGACAATGTGGAAGCCGCGCGAGAGAGAGCCGAAACGGGACGGCTCGCCTTCGGCACCGTCGACACCTTCCTGCTCTGGCGGCTGACGCGCGGCAAGGTGCACGCGACCGATGCCACCAATGCTTCGCGTACCCTCCTCTTCGACATTCAGAAAGGCGAATGGAGCAAGGATCTCTGCCGAATGCTCAGCATACCGATGAGCATCCTGCCGGAAGTGCGCGACTGTGCTGGCAATTTCGGCGCGACATCGCTGCTTGGTGGAAATATCGCGATTGCCGGGATAGCCGGCGATCAGCAGGCGGCGACCGTCGGCCAAGCCTGCTTCAAGACGGGCATGATGAAGTCGACCTACGGCACCGGCTGTTTCGCGCTTCTCAACACCGGCCCCGCTCCCGTGCGGTCCAGGAACCGGCTGCTGACCACGATCGCCTACCAGCTCGATGGACGGCGCACCTATGCGCTCGAAGGCGCGATCTTCGTGGCGGGCGCCGCGGTGCAATGGCTGCGCGACGGCCTCGGCCTCATCCAGCAGGCGAGCGACACGGCGGCACTCGCCGATGAAGCGGATAAGGGTCAGCGCGTCTACCTCGTTCCCGCCTTCGTGGGGCTCGGCGCTCCCTACTGGAACGCCGACGCGCGCGGCGCGCTCTTCGGGCTCACCCGCGACACCGGACCCCGCGAGTTCGCCCGCGCCGCGCTCGAATGCGTCTGCTACCAGACGCGCGATCTCCTCGAAGCGATGCACGGCGACTGGGGCGGAGCGGCGGAAACGGTGCTCAGAGTCGACGGCGGAATGGTCGCCTCCGACTGGACCATGCAGTGTTTGGCCGACACGCTGGCCGCCCCCGTCGACCGGCCGGTGGTGCTCGAAACGACGGCGCTCGGGGCCGCCTATCTCGCGGGCTATGCGTCGGGGCTCTGCCCCGCCCCGGCCGAGTTCGCGAAGACATGGAAGCTCGAGCGCCGCTTCATGCCCGAGATGCCGGCCGAAACGCGCCAAGCGAAATACGCCGGCTGGAAAGAGGCGGTACGGAAGCTTCTCTCCTGACCAATTCGGGTCACAGTTTGTGCTACGATTAGGCATGACTGTGAACGAAGCCATTCTTGATCAACGGCTTGCAGAACTCGAGAAGGCCCGTGCGTGGTCTCCGCGAGTCGTCTCGAAGCTCGAGAGTCACATCCGTTCAGGAGATGATGAAGCGGTCTTCCGCATCAATCCGCTCTCCTTTGCGGCCGACAAGCACATCGCCGAGAACGAGGCGGTCGACCTTTTTCTCCACGCCACAAAGGCCGGCATCTTTACGATGGACTGGCTGCTGCTGTGTCCGCCGTGTTGCTGTGTGGTCGAGAGCTTCCGCGCGCTCAACAGCGTGCACAACCACTACCGCTGCAACATCTGTCAGGGCAGCTACGAGGCCGATCTCGACGATTTGATCGCCGTCGCATTCACCGTGGCGGCGGATGTCCGCGACATCATTTTCCATCATCCCGAGCGCCTCAGCGCCGCTGACTATTTCTTCAAATATAACGGCACCTCCGACGGGCGCCTGCCCGACGGGACGCCATTCAACGAGGTCAAGCGCTCGCTCACCAAGGCCGTGGATTTTGTCGCGCCGCATGGAACGACGATGATCGAGGCCGAGATCGCGGAGGGCACGCTGCTCGGCGCCAGTGCCGAGGGACGCGTCGGGCTTCACTATACGGTCGAAGGGCCGCCCGCGCCGTCTCCGCAGACCGTCAAGGTTCGCTACGGCGAGAGGGTGACGGAATCGGAGGAGGGCCGCCTCGCGCCGGGCAAAATCATCTTCGAGATCGACAACGTCACGGGCGAGCGCGGCACCTTTGTCGCCGCCCTGCTGCCGCCCGGCGTGTCGCCCGCCTCGGCGCCCGTGACCTTCGTCCCATATCTCACGGGCAAGCGCCTTTTGACCACCCAAGCCTTCCGCGATCTCTTCCGCTCGGAAGTGATCGAAGCGAGCGAGGGCATCAGCATCAAGGACATTGCGCTGCTCTTCACCGATCTCAAGGGCTCGACGGCCCTCTATGACCGCATCGGCGACCTCAACGCCTTCGCGCTGGTGCAGCAGCACTTCGATCGGCTGCAGGCGGTGACCGTCAGGCATCGCGGCGCGATCGTGAAGACCATCGGCGATGCGGTAATGGCGGCCTTTCTCAATGCCGAAGATGCCGTCAAGGCGGCGATCGCGATGCGCCAGGCGATTGCCGAGTTCAATCGCGGTCAGCCGGATCGGGCGCTCGTCCTCAAGATCGGACTGCATCGCGGTGCGGCGATTGCCGTCACGCTCAACGAGCGTCTCGATTATTTCGGCCAGACCGTCAACATTGCCGCCCGCGTTCAGAACCTGGCCGATGCCGGCGAGATCTACATCTCGGAAGACATATTCGGCGCGGAAGGCGTGCAATCCGCGTTGTCGCCCTTCTCCGTCGACGCAAGCACCGCCAGGCTCAAGGGCATCAGGGACGACATCCAGGTCTTCCGCATTCCCTCGACGGCCGCCTGATCTGCCCGTCTACTGCTTGAGCAAAAGTCCCGCCGCTTTCGCGGCTCGGGCGAGGAACGGCAGCCCTTCCGAGAGCACGCTATCGGGGTCGTCGGTCACGGGATGCCACACCGCGAGCCCGCTCGCGATGTCGGGGTGGAGATAGTTGAAACTCTCGAGCACGAGCGGACCGTCATAGCCGATCTTTGCCAATGCATTCATGGCAGCCGCCCAGTCGATCATGCCGCGGCCGGGAACGCCGCGGTTGCTCTCCGAGAGATGCACGTAGCCGAGGTGAGGACCGGCCGCGCCGAAGCCTTCATCGAAGTTCTCCTCCTCGATGTTCATGTGATAGGTGTCGAGGTGGATGAAGATGTTCTCGGAACCCACCCGCTCGATCACCTCGCGCGCATCGGCGGCGCGATTCATGAGGTGCGTCTCGTAGCGATTGCACGGTTCGATTCCGATTGTGAGGCCGAGCGCACGGGCGTGGCGGGCCGCACCGTCGAGCAGGCGGCAAACGGCCGACAGCTCCTCATCCGTGCGCGGCTTGCCGCTCGTGTAGCCAAGCGTGCCATAGGGAACCCCCGACAGGCTCGATGCGCCCGCTCTCGCGGTGACCTCGAGCGCGCCCCCGAGAAAGGCGAGCGCCTCGTCGGGTCTTGAGACGATGTCGAGGCGCCGGGGGAGGCCGAGCGAGCAGACGAGCTCGATCCCATGCCGCCTTGCCAGCGCCGCTGCGCCTTCCGCATCGAGTTCGTCCGGCCGGAGCAGCGGGATTTCGACGAGCCCGACCCCGAGTTCGCGAAGGCGCGGGAGCACGTCCACCATGACCTCGTTGCGCCACTCGGTGGCGACCGCGAATGTGTGGACCCCGAGCGTGTTCACGCCGCGCCCACGATATGAGCCACGACCTCGTTCATGCTCGTGTCCGCAATCGGTCCATCGGCGACGACGACGCCTTGTCTCAGCGCCACGATGCGGTCGCACACCGCGAAAACGTCGGTGAGCCGGTGGCTGATGAGGATGACCGCGATCGACGAACGCTTGAGCTCGCGGATCAAGTCGAGCACGTGCTCGACCTCGCGAACGGCCAAGGCCGCGGTCGGCTCATCCATGATGACGAGCTTCGGATTGAATGTGAGCGCGCGGGCGATCGCGACTGACTGTTGCTGGCCCCCCGACAGCTCACCGACAGTGTACTCGACCGAAGGAATGCGCGCGCCAAGCCGCTTGATCATCCGCTCGGCCTCGCGCTCGATGCGGGCACGGTCGATGATGCGGATCGGCGTCCCGAAGAGCCGCCGGGTCGGCTCGCGGCCGAGGAAGATGTTGGACGCGACGTCCTGCATCCGCGCGAGTGCGAGGTCCTGGTAGATCATTTCGATGCCGAGCGAGCGGATCTCGCCCGGATGCCGGCCGTGAAGATCGAGCCCGTCGAAATGGATGGACCCGCCGTCCGGCGTGTAGACTCCGGTGATGACCTTCATGAGCGTCGACTTGCCGGCACCGTTGTCGCCGACGAGCCCGACGACCTCGCCCGGCTCAACGCTGAAGGTGACGCCTCTGAGCGCCTGCACGGTGCCGAAGTGCTTGCGGACATCATGGAGCTCGAGCAGGCTCACTTGAGCCTCCGCGACCGGTTGATCTGGTCGAGCCAGACGGCGAGCACCAGGACGGTTCCGATCGCCATCTGTTGGTAAAAGGACGAGACCGCGAGGAGGTTCAGCCCGTTCTGGAGCACGCCCATGATGAGCGCGCCGATCAGCGTGCCGACGATCGTCGCCCGTCCGCCGAAGAGGTTGGTGCCGCCGAGGATGGTCGCGGTGATCGCGGTGAGCTCGTAGTTGATCCCAGCCGTCGGGTCGCCGGAGTTGACGCGCGCGATGAACAGGAGCCCTGCGAGCCCCGCCATCGTCCCCGAGACCACATAGAGGAGAGTGCGGTGCCGCTGCACCCTGACGCCCATGGCGCGGGCCGCTCCCTCGTTGTCGCCGATGACGAGCGCA
>JBJMRA010000144.1:0-3721 GCA_045802365.1 Hyphomicrobiales bacterium
AACGCTGTGCAACGCTGGGAAACACCGTCGTACATGAATCTTCTTCTCTTCTGAAAGAGAGGGGAAGTATCCCGGGGTTCCGCGCGTGACCGGAGCCTAAAGCCGGTGACGCACGCCTAAACTTCTCCCGTTCTTTGACATCGTTGATGCCTCGCCTCTTTCCCTCGCCCCTTTACGGGGGCTTTCGGGGAAAGGATGTTCAAGCGGTTGCCTGTTCATCCTAATTCTTCAACACCGTGGTCGGCTGGCCTTCCTGGCCGAGAAACACGGCGAGGATTTTTACGGGTGTCGTGCCGGCATTGAAGCCCTGGTGCCAGTGGCCGACCGTTTCGAGGAAGGACTCCCCGGCGTGGTAGGTCCGCGGCTCGTTGCCCTCCTCCTTCACCGTCAAGTCGCCTTCGAGAATGTAAGCGACGACCGGCCCAGGATGCTCGTGCAGCGCCGTCCGGCCGCCGGCCTCGAGCGTCACGAGGGCCGTGATAATCTCGGGCGTGCCTCCCTCCGGATACGTCAGCGCCCCGCCGTCGGCGGTTCGGCTGCTTTTGAGTATGACTGCCGTCGTTGCACCGAGTGCGGCTTTGCCGTCATCGGCGCGCGTCCCTCCGATCGGGAGGCCGAGCGCGAGCAGCGCGAGCAAAGCTAGTCCGAACCGACTCATGGTGACCCTCTCCATTTCCATCCATTTCCAGCGTCGCGCGCAATCTTTCCTTGCCGGCCAGCCTTAATTCTGTCATAACAGAAAGGACAGTGAACCTGTCCTTTTGAGCGGAACGGCTTGGGTAAGATGGCGGTATGACCGCGGATATTACCATGGCGATGGATGCGGCCGATGAACGGGCCGCCGCCGCTCGCATTCGCGTACGAGCCCACACGAAAAAAGACTAGAAGGGCCGGCCCGGGCGCGGGGATTTGCGCGACGGGAGAGGGTCCAGGTCGAAAGCGCCGGAACAAGCGAACGGCGCCAGACACCACCCACCAATCTCCCGTAAGAAGTGACTGGAGCGCCGGCATGCCGGCGGAGGAAATCCATGACAAGGGAGCGAAAGCCATGACGGATGAAGCTCAACGGAGCCGCGAGTGGCGGCCGGAAGGCCTGCCCCAACCCTCTGGGCTCTATCACCCGCGGAACGAGCATGACGCATGCGGCGTCGGCCTCATCGCCAACATCAACAACGTCAAGAGCCATAAGATCATCTCGGACGGCTTGAGCATTCTCAAGAACCTCGAGCACCGCGGCGCGGTCGGAGCCGACCCCAAGGCCGGCGACGGTGCCGGCGTCCTCCTGCAGATCCCGCATGCGTTTTTCGCCTCGGAAGCCGAGCGCCTCGGCTTCTCGCTGCCTTCTCCGCAGCAGTACGGCGTCGGCTACCTGTTCATGCCGCGCGAGCCGATCTACCGCCAAGACATCGAGCGCATCTGGTGGGAGACGGCGCGCGAGGAAGGCTTGAAGGTGCTCGGCTGGCGCGACGTGCCGGTCGATGATTCGGTGCTCGGGTTCTCGGTCAGGAAGACCGAGCCCTTCCACCGCCAGGTCTTCATCGGCCGCGGGCCCACCATCCGCAACGAGGCTCATTTCGAGCGCAAGCTCTTCGTTTGCCGGAAGGTCGTCTCCAACCGCGTGCTCGAGGTGCTCGGGTCCAAGGGGAAGTCCTACTATCCGGTCTCCGTCTCCTGCCGCACGATCGTCTACAAGGGCCTCGTCCTCGGCAAGGAGCTCGGCGACTATTATCGCGACCTCGCCGATCTGCGCGTCGAGTCCGCCTTCGCGCTCGTGCATCAGCGGTTCTCGACCAATACCTTCCCGTCCTGGCCGCTGGCACATCCCTACCGGTTCATCTGCCACAACGGCGAGATCAATACTCTGCGCGGCAACTTCGACTGGATGGCGGCGCGGCAGGCCAACATGGCCTCGGACGTTCTCGGCAAGGACCTCGAGAAGCTGTGGCCCATCTCCTACGAGGGACAGTCCGACACCGCCTGCTTCGACAACGCGCTCGAGCTCCTGTTCATGGGGGGATACTCGCTTCCGCATGCGATGATGATGCTCATTCCCGAGGCTTGGGCGGGCAACCCGCTCATGGACGAGGATCGCCGCGCCTTCTACGAATATCACGCAGCTCTCATGGAGCCCTGGGATGGGCCCGCCGCAATCGCCTTCACCGACGGGCGGCTCATCGGCGCCACGCTCGACCGCAACGGCTTGCGGCCCTCACGCTATCTCGTGACCGATGACGGCTTCGTGCTGCTCGCCTCCGAAATGGGCTGCATGCAGTTCCCAGAGGAACGCATCGTGCAGAAGTGGCGCCTGCAGCCCGGCAAGATGCTCCTCATCGACCTCGAGCAGAAGCGCATCATCTCCGATGACGAGCTCAAGAAGACGCTCGCCGCCCAGCACCCCTACAAGGAGTGGCTGAAGCGAACGCAGGTCGTGCTCCGAGACCTGCCGCCGGCGAAGACGAGAAGGCCCAAGATCGCGGTGCCGCTGCTCGATCGCCAGCAGGCCTTCGGCTACACCCAGGAAGACCTCAAGCTCTTGATGGCGCCCATGGCCCAGACGGGCCAGGAAGCGGTTGGCTCAATGGGCAACGACACGCCCATTTCGGCTCTCTCCGGCAAGGCCAAGCTCCTCGACACCTACTTCAAGCAGAACTTCGCGCAGGTGACGAACCCGCCGATCGATCCAATCCGCGAGGAGCTCGTGATGTCGCTCGTCTCGTTCATCGGGCCGCGGCCGAACCTGCTCGACCTCAAGGGAACCTCGAGCCACATGCGCCTCGAAGTGGCGCAGCCGATCCTGACCAACGAAGAGCTCGAGCGCATCCGCACGATCGGCGTCATCAAGGAAAACCCATTCAAGACGGTGACGATCGACACCACCTACGATGTCGCGAACGGCCCCGAATACATGGAGGCGGCGCTCGATGCGATCTGCGCGGCCGCCGAGCGCGCGGTGCGCGACGGCTACAATATCATCATCCTTTCGGACCGCGCCACCTCGGCCGAGCGCGTGCCCATTCCGGTGCTCCTCGCAACATCGGCCACGCATCACCACCTGATCCGCCGCGGCTTGCGGACCTCGGTCGGGCTCGTGGTCGAGTCGGGCGAGCCGCGCGAAGTGCATCAGTTCTGCACGCTCGCGGGCTACGGCGCTGAGGCGATCAACCCCTATCTCGCCTTCGAAACACTCGAGGACCTCGGCCCGACGCTCGACGAGAAGGTTTCACGCGAGGAGGTCTTCAAGCGCTACATCAAGGCCATCGACAAGGGCGTCCTCAAGGTCATGTCGAAGATGGGCATCTCGACATACCAGTCCTATTGCGGCGCCCAGATTTTCGATGCGGTCGGCCTCGCGAGCGATTTCGTGCAGCGCTACTTCACCGGCACGGCGACGCAGATAGAAGGCGTGGGCCTCGTCGAGATCGCCGAGGAGGCGTTCCGCCGCCACGCCGACGCTTTCGGCGACAATCCGGTGTTCCGCGAAGATCTCGACGTCGGTGGCGAGTATGCCGTCCGGCTCAGAGGCGAGGCGCATGTCTGGACCTCGCAGACGGTGTCGACACTGCAGCACGCTGTGCGCGGCGATTCGCGCGACAAGTTCCGCGAGTTCTCGCGCGCCGTGAACGAACAGGGCGAGGAGCTCCTTTATCCGCGCGCGCTCTTCCGCCTCCGTCCCGCGGAAGACCTCGGCAGGATGCCCGTCTCCCTCGACGAGGTCGAGCCC
>JBJMRA010000145.1:0-4060 GCA_045802365.1 Hyphomicrobiales bacterium
CAGCTGAAATCCGATCGTCACGAGCGCGATGATCGCCGTGAGAGCAGCGCCGACCGTCCCGAAGGGGCTCCGGTACGGCCGCTCGACGTTCGGGAATTTCCGCCGCAGCTGCAGGAAAGTAAGCGCCTGCAGCAGATAGGAGAACATCGCCCCGAACACGGCCATGTTGAGGAGCACGCCGCCTATGAAGGACCCAGCGGCAGCGCCCCCCATCGTGAACCACACGACGAGCATCACCGCGAGGCCGACCGCAGCCCCGGCGATGAGCGCCACGTTAGGAGTCTTGTGCTCGCCATGCGTGACCGACAGGAAATGCGGGAAATAGCCGGCCCGCGACAGCGAATAGATCTGCCGCCCATAGGCGAAGATGATCGCATGGAAGCTCGCAACCAGCCCCGCAACCGCGAAGAGCGCCAGAAGCTTCGCCCAGCCCGAGCCGTAGATCGCCCGGAAGCCGTCGAGGATGGGCTCGCCCGACGAGCCGAGCGCGAACGCGCCATGGACCGTGGCCGCTGCGCCTGCGGCGTCGGTGATCTGCCGCTCGATCGGGATGGCCGGATTGATGATCAGCACCAGGAAACCGGCCGCGACCAGCGTGAACATGCCGAGCATGATGCCCTTGGGCATATCGCGCTTCGGATCGACTGACTCTTCCGCGGCGAGCGGCAGCTGCTCGATCGCGAGGAACAGCCACACCGCGAAGGGCAGCGCGGCCAGAATGCCGTAGCCGCCGAACGGCAGGAACGGTCCATGGCCCCCGGGAAGCTCGACCGCGGCGCCCGTCGCCGGATCGGCGCCGATATTCATGGCGTATTTGCCGAAATCCATGGACGGGATGGCGCTTACGAAGAAGAAGGCAAGGATAGCCAGCGCGAGCAGGGTGACGATGGTCGTGACCGTGAAGGAAAGCTCAACGCCGCGGGCATTGAGGCCCACGAAGACAACATATCCCACGATCCACCACACGGGCTGGAAGGAATCGGGCGTTCCGAATATCTGGGTGAGATAGGCCCCGATGAAGAACACGACCACGGCCGGTGTCAGCACATATTCGATATTCTCGGCTATCCCGGTGATGAAGCCGCCCCACGGACCGAACGCGGTGCGTGCGAAGGAATAGGCGCCGCCTGTGTGCGGGAGCGCCGGGCTCATCTCGGCGATCGAGTAGGTAAGGCCCAGGTACATGATCGCGATAATGATCGTGCCGACGAACATGCCGCCCCAGCCGCCGACCGAGAAGCCGAGGTTCCATCCCGAGAAATCGCCGGAGATGACGGCCCCGACGCCGAGCGCCCATAGCGAGAAGACCCCGGCATGACGCCGCAATCCCCGCGCGGCGAAGTACTCCGTCCCCACTTTGCGGTAAGTCACTCCACCTTCGTGTTCCATCGCTTTTCTCCCCTCCTGTTTCCCCCATTCAGGACGCCGCGCCGGCGGCGCGGCGGCCGGCATCGGCCGGAGCCGCCGATGCCGCAGTCAATATGTCGGCCAGTTTGCCCGCCCAGGCCATCTGTCCCGCTTCCTCGCCGATGAGGTCGTTGCGGATCTCGACCATCGCATGTCTCAGGCCGCGTATCCCGGCGTGCAGGTTCAGCGTATGGCAAACGCCGTCCTCTGGCCCATAAGGCTCGTTCCGCCGAACGAGGATGTCCTTCATCGAACCCAATTGGGCGAGCATCGCATCCGCAAACCGCCGGTCGCGGTCGTGCAGAATGCCCAGGTCCAATCGGCGTCGAACGCCTTTGTAAATGGGCGTGAAGCTGTGGATCGTGACCAGGACCGAGGTCGACCCTTGCGCTGCGCGCTCGTCGAGCACCGCCGCGAGCGCATCGTGGAAGGGCCTGTAGATCTCCTGGATGCGCGCGAGTCTTTCTTCGGGCGTCAGCTTCTGGTTTGCGGGAATGTCCGTGGTTTCACTGACCGAGGGGATGGCGTCCGAAGCATCGGGTGGCCGGTTGCAATCGTAGAGGAGCCGCGAGTAACGCTGGAGAATGAGCGGCGCGCCGAGCAGCTCCGCAAGGTTCCGTGCCACGCCTTCCGCCCCGATGTCCCAGGCAATGTGGCGGGTGAGATCGCGCTCGAGGAGACCCAGAGTTCCGAGGCTTTGCGGGATGCGTCGGCCCGCGTGCTCGCAAACCAGGACGAAGGGCGAATCGCTCTTAGCGTTCACCGTGATGACCGGATGGTCTTCTCCACCGAGAAGAACCACGCCCATGCCCCGAAATCCCCCTCGCCCCGCGTTCGGCGCGACGCAAGGTCAGAGTCTTTCAGAATCGCTTGGGGCTGTCAAATTGGATAGAAAGCTGGAACGCCTTCAACGGGTGAGCGATGGAGAGTTTCGACTATGTGATCGTGGGCTCGGGCTCGGCGGGCTCCGCGCTCGCTTATCGCCTGTCCGAAGACGGACGCAACACCGTGCTCGTCCTCGAGTACGGCGGCAGCGACTGGGGCCCGCTCATCCAGATGCCCTCCGCCCTTTCCTATCCCATGAACATGAAGACCTACGACTGGGGCTTCGTCTCGGAGCCCGAGCCCGCGCTCGGCGGCAGACGTCTCGTGACGCCCCGTGGCAAGGTCATAGGCGGCTCATCCTCGATCAACGGCATGGTGTACGTGCGGGGACACGCGAAGGATTACGATACCTGGGAGGAAACGGGCGCCAAGGGCTGGGGCTTTCGCCATGTGCTTCCCTATTTCAAGCGGATGGAGACCGCGCATGGCGGGGAGGAAGGCTGGCGCGGCACCGACGGGCCCCTCCACGTCACACGCGGCACGCGCCGCAATCCGCTCTATGGCGCGTTCATCGAAGCCGGCAAACAGGCGGGCTATCCGCTGACCCGGGATTACAACGGCAGCCAGCAGGAAGGCTTCGGTGCCTTCGAGATGACGGTCTGGAACGGCGTCCGCTGGTCGTCCGCCAATGCGTATTTGAGGCCCGCGCTGCGCCGCGCGAATGTGGCGCTGAAGACGCGCGCTCTAGCCGGCCGCGTGGTCTTCGAGGGTAAGCGCGCGGTCGGCGTCGAATACGAGCGCGGCGGCAAAATCGAGGCGGTGCGCGCCAACCGCGAGGTGATCCTCTCGGCGAGCGCGCTCAACTCGCCGAAGCTTCTGATGCTCTCGGGCGTGGGACCCGCGGCTCATCTGAAGGAGCACGGCATCGTCCCTGTCCATGACCTGCCGGGCGTCGGGAAGAACCTCCACGATCACCTGGAAATCCTGGTCCAGGTCGGCTGCAAGCTGCCGATTACGCTCAACGGCGTCATGGGGCTCCCGCACAAGGCGCTGATCGGCGCCGAGTGGCTCTTTTTGAAGCGCGGGCTCGGCGCCACCAATCATTTCGAGTCCTGCGGTTTCATTCGGACCGCCGCGGGCATCGAGTATCCCGACCTTCAATTCCACTTTCTGCCCGCGGCAATCCGCTACGACGGCCGGGCGCCCGCCCGCAGCCACGGCTATCAGGTCCATGTCGGGCCCAACCGCTCGAAGTCGCGCGGCTGGCTCAAGCTCAGATCGAGCGAGCCTCGCGATCCGCCGCGCGCGTTCTTCAACTACATGTCGCTGCCCGATGACTGGGCGACCTTTCGCACCGCGATCCGCCTCACGCGCGAGATTCTCGCCCAGCCCGCTTTCGACCCCTATCGCGACGGCGAGATTGCGCCGGGCGAGGCTGTCCAGACGGATGAGGAGCTCGACGCCTATGTACGCGATCACGTCGAGAGCGCCTATCATCCATGCGGCTCTTGCCGGATGGGCGAGCGATCCGATCCGCTTGCCGTAGTCGATCCCGAGCTCAAAGTGATCGGCGTCGAGGGCCTGCGGATAGCCGATGCCTCGGTCATCCCGATGGTGACCAACGGCAACCTCAACGCCCCCTGCCTGATGATCGGCGAGAAGGCCGCCGATCACATCTTGGGCCGCGATCCTCTTCCGGCATCCAACCAGGAGCCGTGGATCAATCCGCGCTGGCGCACGAGCCAGCGCTAAGCTCTGCGTCTTCCAGGCGCTCAGTCAGCCGCGCTGAAGCGATACTGGCGGCCATGACTTTTGCCAAAGCGGGCGA
>JBJMRA010000146.1:0-23199 GCA_045802365.1 Hyphomicrobiales bacterium
GCCGCTGGGTTCCCCCGCCTCCCGGCAGGAGCCCGACCTTCGATTCGGGAAGACCGACGCGCGCCTCTTCGGAAGCGACCCGATAATGGCAGGCAAGCGTCAGCTCGAATGCACCGCCGAGGCAGGTTCCGTTGATTGCGGCGGCGACCGGTTTTCCGCAGGTCTCCAACGACCGGCAAAGCCGCGACAGTCGCGAAAGCCGGAACACCAGGTCACGTTTCTTTTCATCGTCGGGCTCGCCTTGCCGCTCGGTGTAAGCGCTGAGCATCGTGAGATCGGCACCGCCCGAAAAATGCGCTTTCCCGGAGGCGATGATCGCGCCCTTGATGCTCGGGTCTGCCTTGAGCCTTGCGATGATCGCCTCGAGCTCGTCCATGACCGCTTCGTCGATGACGTTCATCGAGCGGCCGGGCATATCCCAGGTGATGAGCGCTATCCCGCTCCCGTCCACATCGATGGTGAGGTTGGGCATCGCTCACACGCGCTCGATGATCGTTGCCGTTCCCATGCCGGCGCCGATGATCCCGAGTCGCGCCACCTTGTGCGGGGGTTCGCCGGGCGGCCGGCGCGCGCCTTTGTTGAGCTCCTGCGGCGAGAGGAAGAGGGAGCGGATCATCACCGGCGCCTGCCGGCCGAGGATCAACCCGGTGAAATACGCCGCCTCGATCGCGAGGCCGGCATCGATCGACCTGACGCTCAGGCCCTCATAGACGCAGGACATTATGGCGCGCTGGGCGTCGTAATTGTCGTAGGTCTCCTTCCTGTAGAGCGCGTTCGCCGCCGCCCAGGTCATCATGCCGTGCGGAGAGAAAGGGAGGCCGCCCGGAACGCGATGGTCTTTCCCGTCCCACGGCTGAACGGCAGAGGGCGATCCCGACAGCCAGGCGCGCGCCACTTCGATCACCTGCTCCTGGGGCGCGACCGCATGGACGGCGCCGAGCTTCAAAGCCTCCCCTGCGGGTATCTGCTGGCCGCGGAGCATGAGCCTCAAGGCGGGCTCGGCGCCGATCAGGCGCGGCAGCCGCTGGGTTCCCCCGCCTCCGGGCAGGAGTCCGACCTTCGATTCGGGAAGACCGACGCGCGCCTCTTCGGAAGCGACCCGATAATGGCAGGCAAGCGTCAGCTCGAATGCGCCGCCAAGACAGGTTCCGTTGATTGCGGCGGCAACCGGTTTTCCGCAGGTCTCCAACGACCGGCAAAGCCGCGACAGTCGCGAGAGCCGGAACACCAGCTCACGTTTCTTTTCATCGTCGGGCTCGCCTTGCCGCGCAGTGTAAGCGCTGAGCATCGTGAGATCGGCGCCGCCCGAAAAATGCGCTTTCCCGGAGGCGATGATCGCGCCCTTGATGCTCTGGTCTGCCTTGAGCCTTGCGATGATCGCCTCGAGCTCGTCCATGACGGCTTCATCGATGACGTTCATCGAGCGGCCGGGCATATCCCAGGTGATGAGCGCTAGCCCGCTCCCGTCGACATCGATGGTGAGGTTGGGCATCGCTCACACGCGCTCGATGATCGTTGCCGTTCCCATGCCGGCGCCGATACACAAGGTGACGAGCGCCGTCGTCAGGTCGCGGCGTTCGAGCTCGTCGAGCGCGATGCCGAGAATGATGGCGCCGGTGGCGCCGAGCGGATGGCCCATGGCAATCGAGCCGCCCGCCACGTTCACTCTCGCCGGATCGAGGTCGAGCGCTTGGATGTATCGCAGCACGACCGCGGCGAACGCCTCGTTGATCTCGAAGAGATCGACGTCCCCCAAGCTCATGCGCGCGCGCTTCAGCACTTTGCGGGTCACATCTTCGGGACCGGTGAGCATGATCGACGGTTCGGACCCGATGTTGGCAAAAGCCTTGATTCTCGCACGCGGCGCGAGGCGCGCCTTGCGGCCGGCGGGGCGCGACCCCAAGAGGACGGCAGCGGCGCCGTCGACGATCCCCGAGGAGTTGCCGGCATGATGGACGTGGTTGATGCCGTCGAGCTCGGGATAGCGCTGGACGGCGACAGCGTCGAATCCGTAGGTTTCGCCTATGTCCGCGAAGGAGGGCTTCAATGCTCCGAGAGCCTGCATGGTCGTTGCCGGACGCATGTGCTCGTCGCGATCGAGAAGGGTGAGGCCGAGACTGTCCTTCACTGGAACGACGGAGCGCAAGAAATGGCCGGCTGCCCAGGCCTCGCCGGCACGCCGCTGGCTCTCGACCGCATAGGCGTCGACGTCGTCGCGGTTGAATCCGTATTTGGTGGCGATGAGATCGGCCGAGACGCCCTGCGGCAGATAGTAGCTTCTGATCGCGACCGAGGGGTCGATCGGCCAGGCGCCTCCCGAGGCCCCGATGCCGATCCGGCTCATGGATTCGACGCCTCCTGCGACCGCCATGTCCTGGGCGCCCGCGATCACCTGGGAAGCCGAGAAATTGACGGCATCGAGGCCGGATGCACAAAAACGGTTGATCTGCACGCCGGCAACGGATTGCGCATAACCCGCCTTGAGCACCGCGGCCCGAGCGATATCGCCGCCCGCCTCGCCGATCGGATCGACGCAGCCGAGCGCGACGTCGTCGACCATTCGCGTATCGAGATCGTTCCGATTTCTGATCGCCTGAAGTGCTTGGCTCGCAAGCTCGACCGGGGTCACGCCGTGAAGCGCGCCGTCCGGCCGCCCGCGTCCGCGCGGCGTGCGCACATGATCGTAGACGAAGCAATCGGGCATGCCCTAAAGACTCCGGGCGATCAGCATCTTCATGATCTCGTTGGTGCCCCCGTAGATGCGCTCGACCCGCGCGTCGCGGAACATGCGCGCAATCGGGAACTCGTTCATGTAGCCGTAGCCGCCATGGAGCTGCAAGCAACGATCGATGATCGCGCACTGGAGGTCGGTGAGCCAGTACTTGGCCATGGCCGCCGTGGCCGCATCGAGGCCTTGCGCCAAGTGCCGCTCGATGCAGTGATCGACGAACACGCGGGCGATGGTCGCTTCGGTCTTGCAGGCCGCGAGCTCGAATTGTGTGTTTTGAAACTCTAGGATCGGCTTGCCGAATGCCTGGCGGTCCTTGACGAAGGTTATCGTCTCCTCGAGCGCTCGCTCGATCCGCGCCAGCGCGTAGACGGCGATCAGCAGGCGCTCCTGCGGAAGCTGATTCATCAGCATGGCGAAGCCCTGGCCCTCTTCGGGACCGATGAGGGCGGATGCCGGTACCCTCGCCCCATCAAAGAAAAGTTCGGAGGTATCGTTGGCCTTGAGCCCGATCTTGTCGAGATTTCGCCCGCGCTTGAATCCCTCTAGCCCGTCGGTCTCGATGCCGAACAGCGAAATGCCCTTGGCGCCTTCCGCACGCCCGGTCTTGGCGACAAGCACGATGAAGTTCGCGAGCTGCCCGTTGGTAATGAAGGTTTTGGCGCCGCTGATGCTGTAATGATTGCCATCGCGCCTGGCGGTCGTGCGCACCGCCTGAAGGTCGGATCCGCCGGAGGGCTCGGTCATTGCGATAGCCCCGATGAGCTCGCCCGTCACGAGCCGCGGAAGCCAGGCGCGCTTCTGCTCCTCCGAGCCGTAATGGACGACGTAGGGAACGACGATCGCGTTGTGGAGCGCCAGACCGAAACCGCTGACGAGCGCGCGGTTGAGCTCGAGAGTAATCGCGGCGTCGTGGGCGAAGGTGCCCCCAGGGCCGCCATAGGCTTCGGGAACCGAGGGCCCGAGCAGCCCGGCCGCTCCCGCCTTCCGCCAAATTTCGGGGCCAACCGAGCCGCGTTTTTCCCACTCGTCATAGTGGGGCACACATTCGCGCCCGAAAAACCGTCTCGCCGTTTCCGACAAGATTTCAACGTCCTCGCCGAACCATGACGGCCTTGGGACGTCGAGAACGGGCATTCAACCTCCAGGACGGGAAAGACCGCCCGGAAGCCTGAGCCGCAGACCTTTCGCCGTCAAGCCGTGGCGCGCTGGGGCATGTTGCCCCCTTCCCGCTCCTTCAGCATATCGTCGACGACGATGAGCGTCTTCTCCAGATCGCCGATCGCGTCCTCGAGCTCGATTCTCTGCTTGCGAAGGGCCTCCAGCCGCTCGCGGAACTTCGTCGACGCGACCCGGAGCTGAGTGAGCTGCCCGTCCCCGAGATTGTAGAGGTCGAGCATCTCCTTGATCTCTTCGAGGGAAAATCCGACCCTCTTGCCCCGCAAGATCAGCTGCAGCCGCGCCCGGTCGCGATAGCTGAAGAGGCGCGTCCAGCCCCGACGTGCCGGCGCAAGGAGGCCTTTCTGCTCGTAGAAACGCAGCGTCCGGGGCGTCACTTGGAACTCGCGGCACAGCTCGGTGATCGAATATGTTCGCTCGCGGTTCGGTCGCTCGCTGGCCGTGTTGACTTTCATAGGAATCTCCAGCTGTTGGATGATTTTTGGCCGGTATACATCCGCAGCGTAAAGCGAAACAACACGCAGCCAGTTCCGTTGTTTCGGCACGAAATGCGGATCAGGCTAGCGCGCCTCGCATAACTGCCCTTTTCTCCGGGATTTACGCGCTCATTCGGCGTGGCAGGTCCGATTTAACGGAAATTTTACCGAACCCGTTAACTTTCGTGACGGGAGTTCGTTCCCCGAGGGTGCCGATCGCAACCGCCGGAGTGCGAAGTTCAGCGCCTTGGCACGAGATCGCTCATGAAGCCGGGAATTCCGTGGAGTGTCAAAGGAATCGGCGATGACGCGCGCGAGGCCGCCAAGCTGGCCGCGCGCCGGTCGGGATTGACCCTTGGCGAATGGCTGAACAGCGTCATTCTCGACCAAGCCGAGGCGGAAGACCACCGCACGCCCCACCTTCCGCCGCCACTGCAGCGGCCTGCGGCTCTCCCTCCGCGGGAGGACTTCCAAAGCAAGCTCGACGAGATCGCCACCCAACTCCAGCGCCTTGCCGCCCGCGAGCAGGACACCGCTCATTTCGCAGAGCCCGCCCCCGAGCCCGAGGCGGACCGAGAAATCATCAAGGCGATCATTGACCGGCTCGATGAGGACGAGCGCAAGACGGCTCAGGCGTTGGAGGCGGTCCACGCCCATCTCTGCGCATTAAATCAGCAACTCGCGGACCTTCCCCGCTTCGGCTTCCCGGAACGCCCGGAGGACGTGCCGGGCTATCCCGCGCTCGAGGGGGCTCTCCGCAATATCGTCGAACACATCGAGACGAGCGAGCGGAAGAGCCAGGAGGCGTTGAAAGCGGTCCAGAACCGCCTGGCCGGAGCCGGCCGATCAAGCGAGGTCCAACGGCGCCTGGATGAGCTCCTCGCACGCCGGTCGCGCGCCGAGGTCGCGTCGCGCTCGGAGCTGCGCGAGGTGGAATCCCGCCTGCAGGCGGCGCTCAAGGAGGCTCAGAGCTCGATCCGAGCCGCCAATCCCGCGGGAGAAATCCAGCGTCTCAAGGCCGACATCGGCAGCATTAACCAGCGAATTGACGACGTTAAGGCCGATGCGGCATCCGAGCGCGACGTGCATGCGCTCAAAGCGGCGATCGAGCAGCTCTCGGCGCGCGTGGCGCAGGGACCCGATCTGCGGCCGCTCGCCGACATGGACCGGCGGCTTGCCGACGTCGCCCGGCGGATCGAGCAAAGTCAGGGCCAGGCTCGCCTCGAACCGCAGATCGCCGCCCTCGAACGGCGCGTCCAGGAGCTCGATCAGCGGCTCGCCGCAGGCATGAGAGCTCGCGAAGAGACGAGCGCGTCGGGCTCGGTCGGGCGGCATCTCGCCGCCTTCTCCGAGCGTCTCGCCGAACGCGAGCAGCAGCTGTCGCATATCGCCGCCCTCGACCAATCGATCCACCAGCTGTTCGAAAGCCTCGAGCAGAACCGCGAGGCCTCGCACGAGATCGCCGAGCATGCGACAAGCCGGATCGCCGATCGCCTGATCAAAGCCTATCCGCAGTCGAGCGAGACGCCGGACACCGCGAGCCGTCCCTCCCCCGAGCTCGTTGCGCTCGGGCAGGGTCTCGATGCCGTCCGCGCGAGCGTCACCGCGGCCGACCATCGCACCCAGGCGACCTTGCAAGCGGTCCACGACACCCTCGAACAGATCATCAACAAGATCGCCGAGCTCGAAAGCGCGTCGGTGGCGGGCCATCGGGCTCATGCGTCGCAGGAGCCTGCCGCGACCCTCAATCCCGAAGCGGTCCAGTCCGAGCCTGCCATCCCGGACGAAAGTCCGCACATCGAACACAATGCGCTTGAGCCGAGCGCTGAACCGCCCCTCGATGCCGCCCAGACCAGCCCAGAGCCGAATATCCACCTTCCCTCCGAACCGGTCCATCTCGGCGGCGACTTCAAGCCGGACGATTTCATTGCTGCCGCTCGCCGCGCCGCCCGGGCGGCCGCCCGGCAATCCGTCGCGCCGTCCGGAGCAGGGGCGGGCATACTCGGCCGCGAAAAGCCCGAAAGCGTCTCGAAGCCGTTCAGCCTGTCGCTGCCGTTCTTCAAGAAAATGGCTCCAAAGCCGGCCGACATCGCCGCAGACAAGGACGGCAAACGCCGCCGGCTGCTCCTCGCCGGGCTCGTCCTTCTCGCCGCGGTGTCGGCATATGTATTCACCACGTTAGGACGGCCGGCGAGCGAGGCCACACCGGCGAGCCGGGACTCGGTCCTGACCGTCCCCAAGAAGGCGCCGGCGCGAGCCACAGGGCCGACGCCCGGTGCTCAGCCCTTGTTGTCGAACACTGACTTCAATCCCAAGCGGGACGCCCCCGTACCGAGCGCTCCCCTTAGAGATCAAGATCAAGCGCTCCAGGCAGTTGGTCCCGAGGCCCTTAGGAAGGCGGCGCAGAACGGCGATCCTGCCGCCGAATTCATCGTCGCCAGCCGTTATCTGAATGGCAAATCGGTGGCCCAGGACCATGCGGCCGCCGCCCGCTGGTTCCAGAGGGCCGCCGCGAAGGGTTTGGCGCCGGCGCAATACCGCCTCGGGACGCTCTTTGAGCGGGGCAAAGGCGTGCCGCAGAACATGGCTCTTGCGCGGATGTGGTACGAGCGCGCGGCCGAGCACGGCAACGTCAAGGCGATGCACAATGCCGCAGTTATCTACGCCGGTTCGCAGGCGGGCGCTCCCGATTATGAGAAGGCGTTGCGCTGGTTCACCGCTGCGGGCGAGCACGGGCTCAACAACAGCCAGTTCAATCTGGCGGTTCTCTACGAGCGCGGCTTGGGCGCCAAGCGGGATGCCGCCAACGCTTTTTATTGGTATAGTCTCGCAGCCAAGCATGACGATCCCGATGCGGCGCTCAGAGCAGGCGCTCTCGAGCGCCTGCTCGCTCCCTCGACGGTTGCGGATGTCCGCCAGCGAGTGGAAGGGTTCAAGCCAAAGGAGGACCAAAGCGAGGCCAATGTCGTCGCGCTCAAAAATCCCTCCTGGGACGACAGCACACCATCGAGTGCGGTGGAAGCGTTGCGGTACGAGATGCCGGTGCTCGGCGCCGCCGTCGAGATATCCGATCTCTCGAGCAACGAGGTGAGCGAGGCGCAGAAAATGCTGAACAAGCTCGGTTATGACATCGGCGCCCCCGACGGACAGATGGACACGCGCACCGCCAATGCGATCAAACTGTTTCAGCTTCGGTCCGGCATGAAGGTGACGGGCGAGATTTCGGCCGAGCTCATCGCCAAGCTGAGAGCCAAAGCGGGGTGATTGCGGCGCCGTTCTCCCGAGAACCCGCGATCCCGCGCCCGGCTCTCTTCGCTGCGAGCGCCGCGCTCTTGCCGTTCGCCGCCGGCGCGATCGCCGCGTGGCTCTTCGGCCTCTTCATTGCACAAGCTGCGATGGTTTGCGCGGTCATCGGCTACGCCGCGGCAGTCCTCTCGTTTGCCAGCGGCGCGCGGTTCGGCGCCGGCGAGCTGCGCGGCGCCGGCGACGTTTTGATGACGATCGCTCCCCCGCTCGCGGCATGGGTCGCCCTCGCGTTACCGGTCCTTGCCGGGGTGTCGACTGCGATCGCGGCCTTTCTGCTCGGGGCGCTGTGGGCCGTCCTCAGCGCGGAGCGTGGCATAATCCCGCTCTGGACGGGCAAGCTCGCGAGCCTCGTTGCAGCAGGCGCAGTCCTTTCGTTTTTTGCCATACTGCTCCGGCTTTTGGTCTAATGCCGTCCCGAACCGCACGTACGATCCTGCTCGTCGTGGGCATATGCTTGTGGCCGGCTTCCGCCGTGGCCGATTCGGCCGACTACTGCGCGGCCTTCGCGAAAGAGGCGGCCAATCTAAAGACCGGGCAGTCTGCCGGCGCGGGGTCGACCGACGAGAACTGGTCGCGGGCCTACAATCAGGTGTTCGCGCGCTGTACACAGCACTATGCCGATGAGCCGCCCACCCGGCCCGAACCCGCGCGCCACTCCAAAGCGCGCCCCTCCGGAAAAAAAGCCGAAATCGTCAAGAACGCAAAGCTTTCGAAGCCCGCCCGCGGCCGGACAAAGCGATCGCGGGCCCCGGCAAAGGGCGCCTCGCTTTGCCGCGCTCTCAAGGCAAACACGAAGGGAGGCTATCGGATCGTGAACTGCAAGGCCCGGCGATGATCGGCCTCCGGCGGGCTCCATGGGGTCTCTGAAAGCCTTGATCGCGTCGACGGCGATTTTGATGTCGCTCGATGCGAAGCTCCCTCGGTCAGGAGTCGATCTTGCGCTCGTCATCGCCGCCGACGTCTCCTATTCGATGGACAGCGAAGACCAACGTGTTCAGCGCGAGGGATATGTACGCGCTTTCCTCGATCCCGAAATCATCGAAGCGTCGCGAAGCGGGCCGCTCGGCAGGATCGCCGTGACCTATGTCGAATGGGGAGGTTCCGCCGTCCAGGCGGTTCCGTGGACGATCATCGATGACGCCCCCAGCGCCCGCCTGTTCGCAGCCGAACTCGCCCGACAGCCGCTGCGGCGGATCTCGTTCACATCGATTTCGAACGCGCTCGCGTTCTCGCGAGACCTCTTGGGCTCATCCGGGCTGACCGCCGCCCGCCACCTGATCGATGTTTCCGGCGACGGGCCCAACAATGCCGGGGCGCCTGTTCCGGTCGCGCGGGATGCGGCCCTGGCGCAAGGCATGGTTATCGATGGGTTGCCGCTCATGCTTCGGACGGCTTCCTCGACCATTCCGGACCTCGATCGCTACTATCAGCATTGTGTCATCGGCGGATATGGATCATTCATCCTGCCCGTGACGGACATCGGGCAACTTGCGGACGCGATCCGCCGCAAGCTGCTCATCGAGATTTCGGGCCCGCGGCTCGCGCGCGATCTGCCCGGAAAAGCGGCTCTCGCCCGCACCGGCTATACGGGGTATGATTGCCTGATCGGCGAAGAGCTCGAGGAGCGCGCCATAGGGAGGTAGCCCCGATGGACAGATCACCATCCCTGCTTCGGCCCCCTTCACGCGAATATCGAACTTGGATCCTCGATAGCCGCAGATGGCACAATATCGCCCGCGTGGAAGCGACGTCGTTCTCGCAAGCCACCCCAAATGCGGGACGACCTGGATGCTTCGCATTCTGAACCTCCTGGTGTGGCAATCGCCCGAACCACGATCTCTCGACAGGCTCTCGCCATGGGTCGACCGCCGTAGCTGTGCGGGACGCCGGCCGTAGTGCTCGAGTCGCGACTTTCAGCGCCGGCCTAACTAAGGTCGCCGATTGCGCGCGCCATGAACAATCGCCAACACCGTGACTTCGCCGGCAGAATCATCAACTTCGTAAACGATGAGGTAGGGATACTCGATGAGCTCTCGGGTGCCTTCCACCAAGCCTTCGCCCCATGTGGACGAGGCTATCGATTTCCAGCCGATTCACCTTGTCCTGGATTCGCTTCAGCAACTCAGTTGCGGCGCGCGGGTTATCCTTGGCTATCCAGGCGAATATCCGGTCGAGGTCCTCCTCCGCGGATTCGCGGATGAAAACCTTCATACGCCGTAGCGGCGGCGCAGATGCTCGTTGAAATCATGAACCGGCATGGTCTTCGAATCATTGTCGGCAAGGCGGCGACGCACCTCGGCCGCCTGTTCCTCCGACAATGAGAGCTGACTGCGGTCCTGCTCCTCCATGAGTTCGAGCAAGCGCACCGCATCGGCTTGACGCGCACGCGGCCAGCTCAACACCCTTTCGAGAACCTGTCTAACCCGTTCGTTAGTCATGATGCCCATGCTAGCACAGGGTCGGGTTGTGGCCTAGCTCGACGGAGAGGTCGGTCGGCAACGCTAGACTTCTTGGGCGGCGAGCATGCGGCGGGCGATCTCGGCGCGGTAGGGGCTCGCCTTGTAGATGCCGAGCACCCGGAGGTGGGTTGTGAAGAACTCGAGCTCCTCGAGCGCGAGCCTCACCGGGCGATCGGAGGGATGGCCCTCGATGTCGGCATAGAACTGGGTGGCGGCAAAGCGGCCCTCGAGCTGGTAGGACTCGAGCTTGATCATATTGACTCCGTTCGTCGCGAAGCCGCCGAGTGCCTTGTAGAGAGCCGCGGGTACGTTCCGTACACGGAAGACGAAGCTCGTGATGACCGGCGCATCCTCGGGCTCGGCATCGCGGGGCGTATTCGAAAGGACGATGAAGCGGGTGGTATTGTGATCCTCGTCCTCGATGTTCTCGCGAAGCACGTCGAGCCCGTAGATCTCGGCGGCCAGCCTGGTCGCGATCGCCGCGCGGGTGCCGTCCGCGGCCTCAGCGAGCTCGCGGGCCGCGCCCGCGGTATCTCCTGCCACCACCGGCTTCAGGCCGAGCTGCCTGATCACCCGCCGGCACTGGCCGAGCGCGTGCACGTGGCTATGCACCGTCCTCAAATCGTCGATCGTACTCCCCGGAGCGCCAAGGAGCTGATGATGGACCCTGAGAAAGTGCTCGCCCACGATATAGAGATTGGACGCAGGCAGCAGATGGTGGATATCGGCGACCCGCCCCGCGACCGAGTTGTCGATCGGGATCATCGCGAGCGCGGCCTCTCCCTCCTTCACGGCCGCGAACGCGTCCTCGAAGGTGCCGCAAGCTGTGGGCTCGAAACCCGGATAGGCCTCGCGGCAGGCGATGTGCGAATTGGCTCCGGGCTCGCCCTGGTAGGCGATCTTCATCGGTCATGTCTCCGAATCAAAAGCGGCCCGCCTTCATCATCATGCGCGCCGCGTCGAGATCGGCCGGAGTATCGACACCGAAGGGAAGCGAGTCAACGCGGACTACGGCGATCTTCATGCCATTGTCGAGCGCCCGCATCTGCTCGAGCTGGCGCTCTTCCTCGTTCGCCGACACGGGCAGGCCCACGAACCGCTTGAGCGATTGGCGCCGGTAAGCATAGACGCCGATGTGGTGCCAGTAGACGGGGCCGAGCTCCGGGCCCGGCCGGCGCTGGAAGTCCCGCGCAAAAGCGACTTCGCGTTCATCGCTCAACGGGGCGATCGCCTTCACCATGTTGGGATTGGCGACATCGGCCTCGTTCACGATCTTGGTGGCGATCGTCGAGATATCGACTTTCTCGTTCACGAGGCCGGCGAGGCAGCGCTGGATGGCCAGCGGCTCGATCATCGGCAAGTCGCCTTGGAGATTCACCACGAAGGCGAACTTGCCGTGCGGGTCGCGAAGCTCGAGAGCGGCGGCAATCCGGTCGGTTCCGGAGGCGAGATTGGGTTCGGTCATGATGGCATCGCCGCCATGCGCCCTGACGGCGTTGACGATGGCGAGATCGGCGGCCGCCACCATAACTTGACCCACCATCGATTCGAGTGCGCGCTTCCAGACATGGACGATCATCGGCAGGCCGTTGATGTCGGCCAAGGGCTTTCCCGGCAGCCGCTGCGACGCCATTCGAGCGGGGATCACGACGATCGTATTTTGATTTTCGATCATAGGCTTAGGCGGGGGCGCGGCAAATTGCTCAGCGCCGCTTATACGGGTTGCGGCCAGTACATGAAACAACTAGTTTCCGCGCCGGCTCGGGCAACAGGGACCGGAGCGGGCTCCGGCGCAACAGTTCATGGACAGCTGGGAATTCAACAAGACCGCGGGCGCGGTTCTGGGGACGGCGCTTCTCGTATTCGGTCTCGCCGAGCTGCGCGGCATCATCTATCACGCGCCCGCTCCGGCGAAGCCCGGCTATGCCATACAGGCGACCGAAACCTCCAAGGGGACGGGCGAGGCTGGCGGCGCCGCCGCCAAGGTGTCGCTCGGGACCCTTCTGGCGAGCGCCGACCCCGCCAAGGGTCAGACGATCGCCAAAGCCTGCCAGGCATGCCACGACTTCACGAAGGGCGGCCCGAACAAGGTGGGCCCCAACCTCTGGGGCGTGGTCGGGCGGCCCATCGCCTCGCACGAGGGCTTCGCCTATTCCGATTCGCTCAAGGCGCATTCGGGCGAGAGTTGGACGTTCGACAATCTCAACACCTTCGTCCACGATCCCAAAAGCCTCGCGCCCAAGACCAAGATGACGTTCAGCGGCGTCAAGCCCGACCAGCAGAGGGCCGACGTCCTCGCCTTCCTCCGCACCTTGTCGGACTCGCCGCAGCCGCTTCCGCCTCCCTGATACCCGTACCCGCCTGACAAAGATTTAAGCCCACGAGCCTTTCGCCCGGACTTCGGCTTGCGCTAATCAGCTCCTCCGGACCACCATCGAAAGGCCCGTACCCCGCATGGTTTTTAGCCGGCGCTCGCTCCTCAAGGCCGGATCGCTGCTCGGTCTGGCGCCGCTCGCGAAGATCGTCGCAATCGAAACGACCTTCGCCGATGACCGGGTATTCCGCCATGGGCACTCGTTGTTTGGCGATCTCAAATATCCGCCCGATTTCAAGCATTTCGACTACGTCGATCCGAGCGCGCCCAAGGGCGGACGGCTCAGGCTCGCGGTCGTCGGCTCCTTCGACAGCCTCAATCCCTACATTATCAAAGGCGAGGCGGCGGCGGGCCTAACCTATCCGATCGAGACGCTCACGGCGCGCAGCATGGACGAGATCGGCGGCGAATATGGCCTCATCGCCGAGAGCCTCTATCATCCCGACGATGCGTCCCTCGTCACCTATAGACTCAATCCGAAGGGACGATGGCACGACGGCAAGCCGATCCTGCCCGAGGATGTGATCTTCGGCTTCACGTTCCTCAAGGAGGCGAACCCTCAATACCGCTTCTATTACAAGAACGTCGCCAGGGTGGAGCAGACGGGCGACCTCGAAGTGACCTTCTTCTTCGACAGCAAGGGCAACCGTGAGCTCCCAGGCATCATGGGACAGATGATGCCGATCCCGAAACATTTCTGGGAAGGCACGGACGCGTCTGGCCGCAAGCGCGACATAAACGAAACGACGCTCGAACCGCCGCTCGGATCGGGCCCCTATCGCGTCAAGGACGTGAAGACCGCGCAATCGATCAGCTACGAGCGGGTCAAGGACTATTGGGGCGCCGAGCTCCCCGTCAACGTCGGCATCAATAACTTCGACGAGATCGAGTTCATCTATTTCCGCGACCGGACGGTCGTGTTCGAAGCCTTCAAGGGCGATCAGGTCGATGTCCGCACGGGCGGCGGCACTAAGGAATGGGAGACGCAATACGATTTCCCGGCCTACAAGAAGGGCCTCGTCGTCAAGGACACCTTCTCCACCAAGGACGTCCAGCGCATGCAGGGCTTCGTGTTCAACACGCGGCGCCAGAAGTTCCAGGATCGCCGCGTGCGCGAGGCACTCAATCTCGCTTATGACTTCGAAGGACAGATGCGCCTTCAGTCGTTCGGCGACTACAACAAGCGCACCCAGAGCTATTTCCAGAACTCGGAGCTGCAGGCGACCGGCATCCCGCAAGGCCGCGAGCTCGATATCCTGAGCGAGTTCAAGGGCCGGATTCCCGGGGAGGTCTTCACGACCGAATTCAAGAACCCGGTCAACGGCACGCCGGAGAACATCCGCAAGAACCTGCGGCAGGCCTTCGACCTTCTGAAGGCGTCGGGGTGGACGATCACGGGAAGCTCGCTCGTCAATGCGGCGGGCGAACCGTTCACGATCGAATTCCTGCTCGACGACCCATCCTTCGAAGACGTCGCGCTTTTCTACAAGCCGAACCTCGAACGGCTCGGAATCAGGGTCGGCATCAGGACCGTCGATTCGAGCCAATATCAGAACCGGGTCATCGACTTCGACTTCGACGTCGTTACCGACGTGTTCGCCCAGAGCCTGTCGCCCGGCAACGAGCAGCGGGAGTATTGGGGATCGGCGGCCGCTGACCGCCGCGGCAGCCGGAATACCATCGGGGTGAAGGACCCGGTGGTCGACAAGATCATCGACCTCATCATCTTTGCGAAGGATCGCGCCGAGCTCGTCGCCGCCACCCGCGCGCTCGACCGCGTCCTCTTGTGGAACTACTACATGGTGCCGCAGTTCTATCGCTCGGTGGAATTCCTGCCGCATTGGGACAGGTTCGGATTCCCAAAGCCCAACCCCGATTACGACATCGGCTTTCCGGCGCTTTGGTGGTGGGACGAGGAGAAGGCCAAGAGGATCGCAGCCAACAAATGATGCGCGGAGTCCTTACCGGCATCGCGCTGTGCGCCACCGCGGCTTTGGCCATGGCCGAGCCGAAGCACGGGCTTTCGACCTTCGGCGAGCTCAAATACCCGTCCGACTTTGCGCACTTCGACTACGTCAATCCCGACGCCCCGAAAGGCGGGCGCATCGTGACCATCGGGACGGCCGCGATCAACACGTTCGATTCGCTCAACGGCTACATCCTCAAAGGCGACCCGGCGCACGGGCTCGATCTTCTGTTCGATTCGCTTATGGTTCGCGCCAATGACGAGCCCGATGCGATGTACGGGCTCCTCGCCAAGACGGCAGATGTCGCTGCCGATCGTAGGAGCGTGACTTTCGCACTGCGCGAGGAGGCCCGGTTCGCGGACGGGACGCCCGTCGCCGCGGACGACGTCTGTGACAGCTTCCGTCTCCTGTCGACCGTTGGCCATGAGCGCATCAGGCTGCAGCTTCGCGATGTCGAGCGCTGCGACATTATTGATCCGCATCAGGTCCGCTATACGTTCAAGGGCGAGAACACGCGCGATCTGCCGCTCGTCGTCGCCGAGCAGCCGGTATTCTCGAAGGCCTATTATGCGAAGATCGATTTCACCCAGTCTACCCTCGAGCCGCCGCTCGGATCGGGCCCCTACAAGGTCGGAAGCCTGAAGCCCGGGCAGTTCATCAGCTACACGCGCCGGCCGGATTACTGGGCCAAGGACTTGCCCGCGAACAAGGGCCGGTACAATTTCGATGAGGTCCGATACGAATATTTCCGCGACCGCACCGCCGAGCTCGAGGCACTGAAGGCCGGCGTCCTCGATGTGCGCGAGGAGTTCACCTCCCGCGACTGGGCCACCGCCTACGAGATCCAATCGGTGAAGGACGGCCGCCTCAAACGGCTCGAGATCCCGGACGCGCGCCCGGCCGGCGCGCAAGGATATTTCCTCAATCTCAGACGGTCCAAATTCCATGACATACGGACGCGGCAGGCGCTCGATCTCGCCTTCGACTTCGAATGGGAGAACAAGAACCTGTTCTTCGGGCTCTACAAGCGCACCGTGAGCTTCTTCGAGCCGCTCGCCTGCAAAGCCGAAGGCCCGCCCTCGCCCGAGGAGCTTGCGCTTCTCGAGCCCTACCGTTCCGAGCTCCGGCCCGAAGTCTTCGGCGAGCCCTACGTGCCGCCCGTCTCCGACGGCTCGGGCCAGGACCGCAAGCTCCTGAAGCGGGCTTCCGAACTCCTCGACGCGGCCGGGTGGAAACGGGAGGGGACTTTCCGGGTCAACGACAAGGGCGAGCGCCTCGCGATCGAGTTTCTGAACGAGTCGGTCGGCATGGAGCGGGTGACCATGCCGTACGTCCGCAACCTCAAGCTCCTCGGGATCGATGCGACGATCCGGACCGTGGACGAGGCTCAATACCAGGATCGGCTCAAGAACTACGATTTCGACGTCGATGTGAGCCGTTTCTCATCCAACCCTACACCGGGAACAGAGCTCCGCATCTTCTTCGGCTCAGCCGCGGCGAAGGCGCCCGGAAACTACAATCTGGCGGGGCTTCAATTGCCGGTCGTGGACGGACTCATCGACAAGGTCGCAGCGGCCAAGTCACGGCCCGAGCTCACATTTGCCTGCCGCGCTCTCGACCGGGTGCTTCGCGCCGAGCACTTCTGGGTGCCTCATTTCAACAAGAGCAATCATCTCATCGTCCACTGGGACGCGTTCGGAATGCCCCAATCACCGCCAGTTTACGACCCGGGCATCACCGACACCTGGTGGTACGACAGCGAGAAAGCTTCAAAGCTGAGGCGCGGGAACTAGAACGACATGATACTCGCTTGGAATCCCCGAATTGTCACCCCGGCGAAGGCCGGGGCCCATAGTCGGCCCAAGTCCGACAGCCAACGATGAATTCGTCACATGGAGGGGTGGGTCCCGGCTTTCGCCGGGATGACGAACGGAATTGCTTACGTTTGCACTGGCGGTAGACTCATGGCGATCTACATCCTGAAGCGTATCTTGCTGATGATCCCGACGCTGTTCGGGGTCATGCTGGTGACCTTCGCGGTCATCCAGTTCGTTCCGGGCGGGCCGATCGAGCGGATCATCGCGCAGATCCAAGGGAACGCGGTCGACGCCACCGCCCGCTTCGGCGGACAAGGGGGCGGCGAGATCGGCTCTGCATCGCAGCAGCCCGGCGCTCTGGGCGAAGGCGGGGGGTTCAAGTATCGCGGCGCCCAGGGACTCGATCCCGACTTCATCAAGAAGCTCGAGAAGCAGTTCGGCTTCGACAAGCCGGCGCCCGAGCGCTTCTGGATGATGATGAAGAACTATCTCACCTTCGATTTCGGCGAGAGCTATTTCCGCTCGCGACCGGTCGTCGATCTCATCATCGAGAAGATGCCGGTGTCGATCTCGCTCGGCCTATGGCTCACCTTCATCACCTACGCCATCTCCATTCCCCTCGGGATCAGGAAGGCGGTCAAGGACGGCAGCAATTTCGACGTCTGGACTTCGGGCGTGATCATCGTCGGCTACGCCATCCCGAGCTTCATCTTCGCCATCATGCTGATCGTGCTCTTCGCCGGGGGCAGCTATTTCAGTCTGTTCCCGTTGCGAGGGCTCACGTCCGACAACTTCGACCAGCTGTCATGGGCGGGGAAGATCGCCGACTATGCCTGGCATTTGGTGCTGCCGCTCGCCGCGCTTGGCATCTCGGGTTTTGCGACGATGACCCTCCTCACCAAGAACTCGTTCCTGGACGAGATCCGCAAGCAGTATGTGATCACCGCGCGCGCCAAGGGCCTGACCGAGCACCGGGTGCTTTACGGACACGTCTTCCGGAACGCGATGCTGCTCGTCATTTCGGGTTTCCCGGGCGCCTTCCTCGCCGCATTCTTCTCGGGCTCGCTCCTCATCGAGCAGATCTTCTCCCTCGATGGGCTCGGCTATCTCACCTACAAAGCGGCGATCGATCGGGACTACCCGATCGTGTTCGCCACGCTCTACATTTTCACACTCGCTGGACTTCTCGTCACTCTCGTCAGCGATCTCACCTATACCTGGATCGATCCCCGGATCGATTTCGAAGCGCGCAAGCTCTAGGCCAAGGGAGCAGTGGTGGCGTTCGTCAGGCTTTCCGGGCTCAACCAGCGGCGATGGCGGCTCTTCACGTCGAACCGGCGGGGCTACTGGTCATTCTGGGTGTTCCTTGTTCTTTGCCTGATCAGCGCTTTCTCGCCCTTTATCACCAACGACCGCCCGATCGTCGCGTCCTACAAAGGCGAGATCCTGTTCCCGATCTTTCACGAATACCCTGAGGAGAAATTCGGCGGCTTTCTCGCCCGCACCGATTTCCGCGATCCCTTCATCCAGGACGAGGTCAGCAACAACGGCTGGATGGTCTGGCCGCCGATCCGCTACTCCTACAACACCGTCAACAACGCGCTTCCCGAGCCCGCCCCGGCGAGGCCCGCTTTCGAGCTCACCCGCGAGGAGGCCTGCGCCAAGTATCCGCAGGGCGTGAACGACCCAAATTGCGTGTTCGGCAATCTCAACTGGCTCGGCACCGACGACCAGGGGCGCGACGTGATCGCCCGCCTCATCTACGGCTTCGCCATCTCAGTGGCCTTCGGGCTCATCCTCACCTTGTTCTCATCGATCATCGGCATCCTTGCGGGAGCGGTGCAGGGGTACTTCGGCGGTTGGACCGATCTCCTGTTCCAGCGCTTCATCGATATCTGGACGTCGATGCCGACGCTCTACCTGCTGATCATTCTCGCGGCCTTCATCACGCCGACCTTCTGGCTCCTGCTGTTCATTCTCGTGCTGTTCTCGTGGACGGCGCTCGTCGGCGTGGTCAGAGCCGAGTTCCTGAGGGCGCGGAACTTCGAATATGTGCGGGCGGCGAGAGCGCTCGGGCTCACCGACATCAAGATCATGCTCAAGCACCTCTTGCCGAACGCGCTCATCTCGACGGTGACGTTCATGCCGTTCATCCTGTCGGGTTCGGTCACCACACTCACGGCGCTCGACTTTCTAGGCTTCGGTCTACCGCCGGGGTCGCCCTCGCTCGGCGAGCTCCTCAATCAGGGCAAGCAGAACCTGCAGGCGCCGTGGCTCGGCATCACCGGCTTTCTCGTCGTCTCGATCATGCTGTCTCTGCTCGTCTTCATCGGCGAGGCCGTCCGGGACTCGCTCGATCCGCGGAAGACCTTCGCATGAGCGAGAAGCTCCTCAACGTCGAGGATCTCTCGGTCGCCTTCCGGCAGGGCGGCAACTCCACGACCGCCGTCGATCGCGTGTCATTCTCGGTCGGCAAGGGCGAAACTTTAGCGCTCGTCGGCGAGTCGGGCTCCGGCAAGTCGGTGAGCGCCCTCTCGGTCGTGAAGCTTCTCCCCTACCCCGCCGCGTGGCATCCCTCGGGCAACGTCTGGTTCAAGGGCAAAGAGCTCCTCCATGCCGACGAGCGGACGCTCAGGGCCGTCCGCGGCGCCGACATCACCATGGTGTTCCAGGAGCCCATGACCTCGCTCAACCCGCTTCACACGATCGAGCGGCAGATCGGCGAGATCATCGATGTGCATCAGCCGACGAGGGGGCCGAAGCGGCGCGACCTCATCGTCGAGCTTCTCGCGAAGTGCGGCATCCGCGACCCGCAATCGCGGCTTCTCGATTTCCCCCACCAGCTTTCGGGCGGACAGCGTCAGCGGGTCATGATCGCAATGGCGCTCGCCAACAAGCCCGATCTTCTCATCGCCGACGAGCCGACGACCGCCCTCGACGTCACCGTACAGGCGCAGATACTCAAGCTTCTGAAGGAGCTTCAGACCGAGTTCCAGATGGCGATGCTGCTCATCACCCACGACCTCGGGATCGTCAGGCACATGGCCGAGCGCATCTGCGTCATGCAGAAAGGCAAGATCGTCGAGGCGGGAGAGACGAAGCGCGTCTTCGATGCTCCTCAGCACCCCTACACCCAGAAGCTCATCGCGGCCGAGCCCAAGGGAAAGCCGCCGGTCTCGGACGAACGTGCCAAGCCGGTGCTCGAGGCCCGGAATCTCAAGGTGTGGTTTCCAATCAAGCGAGGCTTCCTGCGCCGCACCGTCGGCCACATCAAGGCGGTGGACGGCCTCGACATCGTGGTGCGGGCCGGGCAGACGCTCGGCGTCGTGGGGGAGTCGGGTTCAGGCAAGACGACGCTCGGGCTCGCGGTGTTGCGGCTCATCGCGTCGGAGGGCCCGATCGTGTTCATGGGCCGCCATATCGAACGGTTCAACGCCGGCGCGATGCGGCCGTTGCGCAAGGACATGCAGATCGTGTTCCAGGACCCTTACGGGTCGCTCTCGCCGCGCCTGTCGATCAGGCAGATCGTAGAGGAGGGACTGATCGTCCAGGGGAAGGGGCTCGATGAGGACGAGCGGCGCCGGCGAGTCGGCACCGCCTTGATCGAGGTCGGCCTCGATCCCGAGACGATGGACCGCTATCCCCATGAATTCTCGGGCGGTCAGCGGCAGCGCATCGCGATCGCGCGGGCGCTCGCTCTCGAGCCCACCTTCATCGTGCTCGACGAACCGACGAGCGCGCTCGACATGACGATCCAGGCGCAGATCGTCGATCTCCTCCGCGAGCTCCAGCAGAAGCACACGCTCTCCTACATGTTCATCAGCCACGACCTGCGCGTCGTGCGCGCGCTCGCCAACGACGTGATCGTGATGCGCAACGGGGTCGCCGTCGAGTACGGTCCGGCGGTGAAGATTTTCGATTCGCCCTCGACCGACTACACGAAGGCGCTGATCGCGGCGGCCCTCCATCTGCGAACAGCCCCCGCGGGCGTCGTGAGGCAGTAGCGCCATGGCGGTCGCGCTCATCATCCAGGTCTGGGATGCCGAGCTTTGGGCGCGCACCGTGAAGGCGCTTTCGCCCGATCTCGATCTCAGGGTCTGGCCCGACCGGATGGGCAACCCGGCCGAGATCGACTACGCGGTCGCCTGGCGGCCCCCGCCCAACGTTCTGCGCTCGCTGCCCAACCTCAAGCTCATCTTCTCGCTCGGGGCGGGCGTGGACGCGATCCTCTCCGATCCGACCCTTCCGGAGAACGTCCCGATCGCCAGAGTGATCGACCCCGATCTCACGATGCGCATGACCGAGTACGTGGTCATGCAGGTTCTCATGCATCATCGCCAGCAGCGCCGGATCGAGGAGAACCAGCGCCGCAAGATCTGGGATTCTTTCCCGACGCACGGGGCCTCCGACCTCGCGGTCGGCATCCTGGGCCTCGGCACGCTCGGGGAAGACGCGGCCACAAAGCTCCTGTCGCTCGACTTCAAGGTGGCGGGATGGAGCCGGACGCGAAAGCGCATCCCCGGCGTCCATTGTTATGCGGGCGAGGCCGAGCTCGACGCGTTCCTCGGCCGTACCGACGTGCTGGTCTGTCTTCTACCCCACACGACCGACACGACCGGCTTCATCGATCGCGGCCTCATCGGCAAGCTGTCGCGCAAAGGTCCGTTCGGCGCTCCCATTCTCATCAATGCGGCGCGCGGCAAGATCCAGGTCGAGGCGGACATCCTCGCGGCGCTCGATGCGGATGAACTCCATGCAGCGACCCTCGACGTCTTCGAGACGGAACCCTTGCCGCCCGATAGCCCGTTCTGGACGCATCCCAAGGTGAGCGTAACGCCGCACCTTGCGGCTGATTCCGATCCGACAACCATTGCCTCCTATGCACTGAGGCAGATCGAAAGACATGAAGCCGGGCTGCCGCTCGACAACCTCATCGACCGGGCACGCGGTTATTAAAGCCGCTTGATCGCGGTGATGCCGCCGGCAACGGGCCCGATCCGCGCGACGGCTTCCGCAAGCGGCTCGATGACCGTCAGCATATGATGGCCGTTGGCGTGGAGAAGATCGGTCGCGCTCGTCATGATGCCGACGTGGCCATTCCAGAAGACGAGGTCGCCGCGGCGCAGCTTCTCGCCGCTAGCGACCGGAGTGCCCAGGGCCTTCTCCTGCATGTCGGTGTCCCGCGGGCACGGGATGCCGGCGCTCGCGAGCGCGACCTGGACGAGGCCCGAACAGTCCAGCCCCGCTACGGACTTGCCTCCCCAGAGATACGGGGCATGCCGGAACAGTTCTGCAACACTCACGAAGTCACTCTCGACCGAGTCGATCGGAGCGATATGCCGCATCAGAATGAACCCTGATGCAAGCCGCGCGAACTTGCCTTCGGCCGACCTCACCGCAAGCCGCGCCGCCATGGGCGCGGGGGTTACGGGCTGCGATTTGATGTCCGGCGCGGGGTAGATGAATGTCATCGGGACCGAGACTCGGTGCGTCGCTTCACCAGCCGCGCCAAGCGCGCTTTCGGCGATGTAGCCGACGTAACCGTCGGCTTCGAGCTGAACCCAGGCCCACCCTTCGCTCACCTCGAACACGCGGCAGCGCTCGCCCAGCAAAGCCTGGGTCGTCTGCATCGCGTCGGGGACGGGCCCGCGCCTGACGGATGCGATCGGGATCGAGACCTCGCGAATCTCACCCTCGCAGAACCGTGCGGCGTCGATCACCCCTTGGAGGCGGCTGTCGGCGAGATCGGCGCGGAAGGCATGAAGCCTCGAATCGAGCGTGCTCATGATGAAATCCTAGATGTGCTTGCCCAGTTCTCCAATAGAGTCGGCGAGCCGCTCCAGAAAGAGCGCGCCCTTGACGGTCCGCTGGACCAGGACATTGCGCCGATCCTTCTCGTCGCGCCGTCGCGACAGGAGTTCGAGTTTTCCCATGGAATCGAGCGCCCGGGTGATCACCGGTTTGGTCACTCCGAGCTTCCGCGCGAGGTCGCGGACGGTATGGGGAGGAGCCTCGAGATAAACGGTGAGGAGCACGCCCATCTGGCGGGTCGAGAGATCGGGCTCGGCGGCACGAATCATATGCAGGCCGACGTCATGCCAGAGCTTCAAAGCCTGAGCCGGCGAAATCTGGAGAGGCATTCGGGCCGCGCGGGTTCGTTACGGAACCGAACCATTCTCGCGCGATCCTTCCCCTCTGTGCAAGCCTAGCCGGTGTAGCGATCGCGGAGCACCGCGAAGAGAGCCCTTATGCCCTGCGCCTCGCCTCCTTTCGGCCGTCCTGGTTTCGCAACAGGCGTCCAGGCGAACACGTCGAGATGCACGTATGACGAGGCTTTTTCCACGAACTTGCGCAAGAAAAGCGCGGCCGTAACGGATCCCGCAAACCCGCCCTCGCCGGCGTTGTTGATATCCGCGACGACCGATTCGATCATGAAATAATAGGGCCGCCAAAACGGCATCCGCCAGAGCGGGTCGTCCTCCGCCTCGGCCGCGCGCATGAGCCGTTGGGCGAGATTATCGTCATCCGTATAAAAAGGAGGCAGGTCAGGCCCGAGCGCCACGCGGGCCGCTCCCGTCAATGTCGCGAAATCAACGAGAAGCTCAGGGCTCTCCTCGTCGGCGAGCGCCAGCGCGTCGGCAAGGATGAGCCGGCCCTCGGCGTCGGTATTGCCGATCTCGACAGTCAGTCCCTTCCGGCTGCGCAGGACATCGCCTGGGCGGAAGGCATTGCCCGATATCGAGTTCTCTACGGCCGGGATCAGCACCCGGAGCTTCACCCTGAGCTTCGCCGTCATGATGAGATCGGCGAGCGCCAGCGCATGTGCGGCCCCGCCCATATCCTTTTTCATGAGCAGCATGCCGGCGGAGGGCTTGATATCGAGTCCGCCAGTA
>JBJMRA010000147.1:0-20779 GCA_045802365.1 Hyphomicrobiales bacterium
CCGCGCCGATCAGCCGGCCCTCATCTACGACAGTCCGGTGACTGCCACGAAGAAAACATTCACTTATCGCGAGCTGAGAGACGAGGTCGCGATCTTCGCCGCGGTGCTGGAAGACCTCGGCGTTCGCAAGGGCGATCGCATCATCCTCTACATGCCGATGATTCCCGAAGCGCTCATTGGCATGCTCGCCTGCGCGCGGATCGGCGCCATCCATTCGGTCGTGTTCGGCGGCTTCGCCGCGCATGAACTCGCCACCCGCATCAACGATGCGAAGCCGAAAGTGATCCTCTCGGCCTCATGCGGCATCGAAACGAACCGCACGATCCCCTACAAGCCGCTCCTCGACAAGGCGGTCGACACGGCCGCGCACAAGCCTCAAGCCGTGGTGATCGTCGCACGTCCGCAATGCAAAGCGGAGCTTCGGCCGGGGCGCGACCATGATTGGCACGAGCTTCTTGCGGCTGCGCGTTCGAAGGGGCGTTTGGCTCCGTGCGTACCCGTCGAAGCAACGGATCCGCTCTACATCCTCTACACCTCGGGAACGACCGGCGAGCCCAAGGGCATCGTGCGCGACAACGGCGGCCACATGGTCGCGCTCAAATGGTCGATGCAGAACGTCTACGGCATTGAGCCGGGCGAAGTCTATTGGGCGGCCTCCGACGTCGGCTGGGTCGTCGGGCATTCCTACATCGTTTATGCCCCGCTCCTCCATGGGGCGACGACCATTCTTTACGAGGGCAAGCCAGTCGGCACGCCCGACCCCGGCGCCTTCTGGCGGGTGATCTCCGAGCATAAGGTCAAGGCCCTCTTCACGGCACCGACCGCATTCCGTGCCATCAAGAAGGAGGATCCCGAAGGCAAGTTCATCCGCAACTACGATCTATCGGGCTTCCGGACGTTGTTCCTGGCGGGTGAGCGGGCCGATCCCGATACGCTGAAATGGGCCGAAGAGAAGCTCGGTGTCCCGGTGATCGACCATTGGTGGCAAACCGAAACCGGCTGGGCCATCGCCGCTAATCCGGTCGGGCTCGGCGCGCTGCCCGTCAAATACGGATCGCCGACCGTCGCGATGCCGGGCTACGACATTCATGTCCTCGACGATCGCGGCCGAGAGGTGAAAAGCGGAGAGCTGGGGGCGATCTGCGTGAAACTGCCGCTTCCTCCTTCGTGCCTTCCGACGCTCTGGAACAACGACGAGCGCTTCCGGAAGAGCTATCTCGCGCAATACCCGGGCTATTACGAAACCGCCGATGCGGGCTTCGTGGACGAGGACGGCTACGTCTTCATCATGGCGCGCACCGACGACATCATCAATGTCGCGGGCCATCGTCTGTCGACCGGAGCCATGGAGGAAGTCCTCGCCAGCCATCCCGATGTCGCAGAGTGCGCGGTCGTCGGGATCGCCGACGCTATAAAGGGACAGGTGCCGGTCGGTTTCATCGTGCTCAAGGCGGGCGTATCGCGAACGCCCGAGGACATCGAAAGGGAGTGCGTTGCTCGCGTGCGCGATGAAATCGGTGCGGTCGCGAGTCTCCGGACGGTAATGGTGGTCCCTCGCCTTCCGAAGACGAGGTCAGGCAAGATCCTGCGCGGCACCATGCGCAAGATCGCCGATCGCGAAGAGTGGAAGATGCCGGCGACGATCGACGATCCGGCGATCCTCGACGAGATCACCGCTGCATTGAAGACACGCGGGCTCGCCCTCTGACCTCCTCCGGACTGGAACAGCGGCGTTGCGTCCGCTAACCCGTCATCCCGCCCACCCGCCGACTTCCCTTCATGCATTCATCGCCGTCGAAAGCCCGCGCCGCGGTCGCCGCAACCTTCTTCCTCCATGGCTTCGTGTGGGGGAATTGGGCGCCGCATATTCCTCTCGTCCTGGAGCGGCTCGCCGTAGGTCCGGCCGTCTTCGGTGCGGCGCTGCTTGCGATCGCCGGCGGCGGGGTCATCGCCATGCCGCTCGCGGGGTCGCTCATCAACCATTATGGGAGCGCCACCGTGACGCGCGCCTCGGGCGTGCTCTTGAGCCTTGCGGTCATCCCGCCGATCCTCGCGCCCCATCTCGCAAGCTTTATCGTCGCCGCGTTCGTCTTCGGAGCCGGAATAGGCAGCATGGACGTCGCCATGAACGCGCACGGGCTCGCGGTCGAGAAGGAGCTCAAATCGCCCGTGATGTCGTTCTTCCACGCGGCCTACAGCATCGGCTGCATGGCCGGCGCATTCTTCGGCGGCGCGCTGCTCGACTTCGTTTCCGAGCCGGTCCACGCCTTGACGACCGCGGCGCTGACGCTGTCGCTGCTCCTCGTCGCGTTCCGGTATTATCTGCCGTCTTCTCTCGACAAAGGGCTTTCGGGGACGAGCTTCGCCTGGCCGACGCGGGCGACCATCGGATTGGGCCTCCTGTGCTTCCTCGGACTGATGGCGGAAGGATCGGTCATCGACTGGGGCGCCATCCTGCTGCGTGCGCGCTTCGCCCTCGACGCCAGCACCGCGGCGCTGGGTTACGCGCTTTTCTCGGCTGGCATGACCCTCTCGCGACTATTCGGCGACTGGGCAAGGGTGAAGCTCGGCGCCTCGGTTCTCGTCAGATCGAGCGCGCTCCTGGCCGCGTTCGGCATGACGGCGGCGGTAAGCATGCCGAATTCCTATGGCGCGATCGCCGCTTTCGCATTCGCCGGAGTAGGAATCGGCAACATCATCCCGGTCCTCTTCTCGGGGGGCGGCAGGCTCGAACCCTCGGCCCCGGGACGCGGCATCGCCGCGGTCACCACTCTCGGCTACCTCGGCTTTCTCGCCGGTCCGCCGCTCATCGGCCTCGTGGCGGAGGCGACGAACCTGTCGATCGGCTTGGGCCTGACCGCGATCGCGGCATTGATCATCGCCGCTTCGGCAAGGATCGCCCGCGCCGCCGACCCGGCCTAAGTCAGTATCAACCCGTGGGATATCGTTCGAATGCGGGAATGGTTGCAATTTCGGCGATGCAAGCCAGCCGCTCGGCGGTCTGCACCTGCACCGCTGGCGCCGGAGCTGAGTCGGGGTCGTCGAGCGTCGCAGTCTGGATGTCGACCTGGCCGGGAAAGATCGTCGCGTTCCTGTAGAACAGACCAGTGCCGCAGCGAGGACAGAATTGCCGCATCACTCCCGGCGAGGAGGCGTAATCCGCAAGGGCGCCGGCCACGTTCAGCGCCGACTCATCGGCGAGCAGCCAAGCGACCAACGGCGCTCCTGCATGCCGGCGGCAGTCGCTACAATGGCAGAGCGAATTGCGCACGGGCGGCTCCGTCAACCGATAGCGGACTGCGCCGCAGTGACAACCACCCGCCAACTCCATCTGCTGCGCCATGCCGTTTCTCCATCGAGCGCCGACCCGGGCTCTCCTTTCAACCTGATCAGTGCGAGAATCAAGTTGCCGGCCGGCCGTGCGCTGCGGGCTCGCACCACTTCCGGGGAACGTGTCCACAAGGTGGTCGGAACACGCGGTCAGGGTACCGGCCATTGTCAAGCCCGCCCCGGAAGCGCGGAAGCCCTTGAGCATGGCTGACTTTCACCCCCAGCGTTGCGCCCCTCATAGTAGCAGCAGCCGCATTACGGGTTCTTGAGCCTGTCAGGTTGCCGTCAGAAACGGCCGCACCCCGATGATCACCAGTCGAGCCCGTCTGCGTTGCACGGCGGCAACACTCGCCAGGATTTCGATTCGCAACAGCGGTCGTGATTGGCGAATAGACTCGGCGGGGGCTTCCCCCAGAAGGCCGGCGAGTGATAGCGCGTAAAGGCAACGGAGTCGGATGAACTCCACGCCTGGTCTTTGATGAGCAATGCTTGCGCGCTGACGATCGCACAACGCGCCGAGGGGATCCATGCTGAATCGTCGGAAGTTCATAAAATACATCAGTGCAGCAGCCGGAGCCGCCAAGTCGCCGGCGCTTGCTGCTGCGAATAACCATAGCACGTCTACCAAGCCGAACATCGTCATGATCTGCATTGATGACCTCAACGACATGATTGGTCCTCTCAACGGCTATCCAAATATACACACGCCCAATCTTGATCGGCTTGCTTCACTGGGTGCCACCTTCACGACTGCTATGGCGGTCGTTCCGGAGTGTTCTCCATCGCGAACGGCAGTTCTCCTGGGCATCTTGCCAAACAAAACCGGCGTATACTCCAATCACGAGGATTGGGACGATACCCCGCTGTCCTCCAACCCAACCCTCCCGGGCTATTTGCACGATAACGGTTACGACACCTTTGGCACCGGCAAGGTGTTTCACCAATGGACCAAACGTCTTCGCTGGAGCGACTGGACTGAGTATTTCCTCCCAGACGGATACAGGGAGTCGGCTGACGACTTGGCGAGATTCTTTCGTCAATGGCGCAGCGGGAGTTCGCTGCAACTGGTCGAGAATCTGACCTAGATTTTGGGGTCTCTCCCCTGGGAATGGAGGCGGACCATGCCGTTGCCGGATGGGCTCGCACTAAAATGGTCCACCGATTAAGCCGTGGTGGTCAGTTCATCGCGCTCGGGCTCTACCGTCCACATTTGCCGACTGTGGTTGGTCAGCAATGGTTCGACAAGTACCCCGACCCACTCGCTCTGCCTCCGGGCTTCTTCCCCGGCGCAGGCAGCGTGCAAGAGAACAGAAAAGACAAACGTGACCTGCCGATCACTGCACACAACAGACACTTCGGACACGAAACTTTCGGCACTGAGTTAGAGGTCGACCACGAGTACCAGCCATTCCTCAGGTCCTATCTCGCGTCGATCTCGTTCGCCGATCACCAAGTGGGGCGCTTGCTTCAGGCCTATGAGGAGGGCAGCTTTGGCGCGAATACCTATATCGTTCTGTGGTCAGACCATGGCTGGGAACTTGGTGAGAAGCTGAAGTTCCAAAAATGCACCCTTTGGGAGCGGGCTTTGCGCGTCCCGTTCATCATTGCCGGTCCCGGTATTCCCTCGGGCTCCCGTATTGACCAGCCGGTGAGCCTTATCGATGTCTATCCGACCATCGCAGAGATCGCGGGCTTGCCGAAACCGGCACACTGCGACGGCAAAAGCCTTCTGCCCCGTTTAATGGGGGCGGTGGGCGACAGCCCGAGCGCCGGTGCATGGTCCATGTGGACGAACGCACCAAAGGAACCATTACGTATTTATCAGACCGTGCGCACCGCCAATTGGCGTCTGATCGATTACGGTATGAACGAGCTTGAACTCTACGATCACGGCGATGACCCCTACGAGTGGAATAACATAGTCTCGACGGCGAACCCCGATCTGATTCAGCAATTGCGCAGCAGATTCCCCAACCATTTTGCACCCCGTGTAGGCTAGGGGCCTGCCGCCGCGACCTGCTCATCGACCCTCGCCTCGCGCAAGACGCGCTGGATCACGGCGGCGGGGACCTTTTTTCGATGCAATCGGAAAGCTTCTGCTCCAAGAGGTCGGGGATGAGCTTGTCCTAACCGCTCATTTTTGGCGTCGAGCCACTGGATGAAATTGCAGCGTGGTCATCGCCGACCCGGGCTCTCCTTTCAACCTGATCAGTGCGAGAATCACGTTGCCGGTCGGCCGTGCGCTGCGGGAAGAACCCGCTGTAGGGACTCTCGTTTCCGGCTAAAGTCCCGGCCGATTTTGGGGAGAGAGCGATGCCGAACAAGGATTTCGCCGGCAAGACTGTGGTCGTGACGGGCGCGGCGCGGGGGCTCGGCGCAGCGTTTGCCGTCGTCCTCGCCGATCAGGGGGCGGACGTCATCATGGCGGCCCGCAGCAACGAACCGCTCGCCACCCTGGCCGAGGCGATACGGCTGCGCTCCGGATCGCGGCCCGAGACGCTCGTCTTCGATCTCGCCGACCCGAGCCAGACGACGCTCGCCGCCAAGAAGCTCCGCGACGAGAAGCCCCGGATCGACATCCTCATCAACAACGCCGCGCAGTGGCTTCCGGGCAGGATGGACGAGCACGATGCCTACGCGATCGTCGGCACTATTTCTTCAACCGTCACCGGAACCTTGCTCTTCACTCGCGGACTCTTGAAGCCGCTCGAAGCCTCGGGCGCGGGAGACATCCTCAACATCATTTCGATTTCGGGGCTCGTGAACACAGCTCTCTCAGGCGCATCGGTCGCCTTCCATGCCGCCAAGCACGGCCAAGCCGGAATGACCGACGGTCTGCGCCAGGAGCTTCGCGGGCGGCCCATACGCGTGAGCGCCCTTTACCCGCCGATCATCGATGACGTTTCACCGCTCGATGAAGAAGCATGGGACGCAAAGCGATCGCCCGATGCCGTCGTCACCAACCGGGATGTCGTCGAGACCGCTCTCTTCGCGCTCTCCCGCCCGCGCCACCTCACGCTCGCGTCGATCGTGATCGACTCCGAGCAAGGCGGACTGCTGCCGCGGTGAGGATACGCCAGGCACGGTTTGAAGACCTCGAAGGCATCACCGAGGTACGTACGGCCGTCGCCGAAAACCATCTGAGCATCGAAGAGATGGCCGAGCGCGGGATCACGCGCGAACGAATCATTCACGATCTCACCGCTCGCAAGCTTCGCGGCTGGGTCGCCGAAGAGGCCGGGAGGATAGTGGCTTTTTCCATGGCCTATGCCGAGGACGGCAAGGTCTTCGCGCTCTTCACGCTGCCCGGTTTCGAAGGCCGGGGTTTTGGCTCGCTGCTGCTCGATGAAGCGCTCGCGTGGCTCAAGTCGCTTGGGCATGAGAGGGCTTGGCTCTCGACCGGCCGGAGCACCCGCGCTCAGACTTTCTACGAGCGCCGCGGCTGGATGATCGAGGGCCATGATCCCGATGATCCGCAGGACATCGTGCTGACCAAACCGCTGTAACGGGACGATCCGAGGTCGACACCACAAAGGACACCAAGGGCACCAAGAAGCATAAGCTTGGCATACTTGGTGTCCTTCGTGGTTAGACTCGAAACATCGAACCAATCCCCCCGCGCGGGAGGGATTGGCTGCGTGTCCGGTCGCTGGAGCCTACTTCTTCTTGGACTTGGAAGCCGTCTTCATCGTCGGGCACTTGTGGGTCTTCGTCGCCTTGCACATCGCATGATGATGCGTCGCCGGCTTCTTCATGCTGGTGCCGTAGGTGGTCGCGGCGCTCACCGGGGTGATGGCGAGGGTGGGCATCGCGAAGGCGAGGGCCGTGCCGAGGCCGAGGGCTGCGATGAGTTTTCTGTTCATAGAGATCATCCTTGTTGTTCCGTGGCGGCCGAGTCCCGCATCGGCATCCACTATTTCGGGTCGATCGGCTGGACACCCAGGAGTTGGAGCGCCTTGGCATAGGCTCTGAGCCCTTGCGCCTGCTTGCCGCCGGCACAAAGTTTCTTCGCCTTGGCGCCCATGGTCGCGGCGGCCGCGGACCGGCTCGAGCCTAAATGCGACTTAAGCTGGTCCGAGAGCTGATCCTGCAGCACGTTGCACCGCCCGGTTCTCGTCTGCGCGGCCATCGAGGGCCAGCCAGTCGAGCCGAGCATCAACGCCGCCAGGATCGCCGCGAGACTTGCCAGCATGGTTCCCCGCCTGCTTCGAACATGGCCTTCATTGTTCATGTTGCGAACGGGGCTCCGCTGGTTCATCGCCCCGAGACTTAGGCGCAAAGAATGTCTGGCGTTTTTCCGCTCCGTATGAGTTTGGTCACCAGATGTTTCCCAACGCGAACCAATGGATACAAACGGTTACAGAGCGTTCCAGCGCTGGAAAGCGGGCTTTTTCTGGCCTATGACATACGGCGATGGAACGGACGAAGCCGGCGCAGGCGAGCGCCAACGAGACGGCTCATCTTCTGGTCGTCGATGACGACCGCGAAACCTGCGATCTCATCCGCGGGTTCTTCGAGCGGCATGGCTATCGCGTATCGGCCGCCCATGACGAGGCCAGCATGATGGAGCGGCTTCGCGGCCATCCGGTCGATCTCGTCATTCTCGATGTGATGCTCCCGGGGCGCGACGGGCTGCAGCTCTGCCGCGAGCTGCGGGCCCGATCGAAGGTGCCGATCATCATGGTGACCGCCATCAACGAGCCGACCGATCGCATCGTCGGACTCGAGCTCGGGGCGGACGACTACGTCGCCAAGCCCTTCGAGCCGCGCGAGCTTCTGGCGCGGGTGAGAGCCGTTACGCGACGGCTCGAGTCGAGACCGGAGGAACGGTCCGCTCAAGCTTACAGCTTCGTCGGCTGGACGCTCGATCCCGCACGCCGCGTGCTGCGCGCGCCCGACGGGGTCGTCGTAAGCTTGACGACGGCGGAATTCGATCTGCTCGCGGTCTTTGTCGCCCATCCGCAGCGGACGCTGAGCCGCGACCAGCTTCTCGACCTCACGCAGGGCCACGCGGCGCAGGCTTTCGATCGCAGCATCGATATCCTGGTGAGCCGGCTTCGCCGGAAGCTCGGCGACAACAGCGCCGAAGCGAAGATGATCGTGACCGTGCGGGGCGGCGGATACATGTTCTCTCCCGACGTGCGCGCGGCGTGAGCAAGGTCTTTCCGCAGTCGCTTCCCGCCTGGATCCTGCTCATCCTGGTTTGCTGCCTGCTCGCGGCGCAGACCGCGACCTTGCTCATTGCCGAGCACGGCGTCGCCGATACGGGGAGGTCGTTCGAGCTGTTCCGGCTGGGCGAGCGCACGATCGCGCTTGCCAAGCTCCTCACCGGCGCTCCCGCCGAATCCCGCAAGCGGGTGCTGTCGCAATTCGCGAACTCGTCGCTCGCGCTGAGCTTGAGCGATACTCCGAGCGTGGCCTCCGCCATTCCGCCCGACGACGAGCTTGCAGAGCTCGAGGATATCCTGGTCGGCAAGCTCGCCCGCGACGGCATCACGGATGTGAGGATAAAGGAGGTCCCCGCGAGCGCCAGCGCAACACGGACGAAAGCTCCCGGCCGGGAGGATCAAGGCGCCGTCGAACAAGCCTTGTCGGAAGCCGCCTCCAATCTCGCGTCAAGCGGCCGTTTCGAGGTCGCCGTTCAGTTCGCGGACGGGCAGTGGCTCAATTTCACCGTTCCGGTCACGCCCGAGCCGACTATCCTGACCGTTGAGAGCGTGCCGCTCTATGCGGGAGTGGCGCTTGCGATCGTGCTGTTGTCGTTGTGGGCGATCCGCCAGCTGACCGCACCCTACACCATTCTAGAGCGCGCGGTGAAGGATATCGGGGAAGACTTGAACCGCCCGCGGCTTTCCGAAGCGGGCAGCCGCGAGGCGAAGGCGGCGGCGAGAGCGATCAACGCGATGCAGGGAAAGCTGCAGGACTATGTGGCCGAGCGAGAGCATCTCGCCGCCGCACTTGCCCATGATCTCAGGACACCTCTCACGCGCATGCGGCTGCGCATGGAGCTGCTCAAGGATGTGAGGCTGCGCCGCTCGTTGACGGCCGATCTTTCCGAGATCGAAGCGATCACCCGGTCGGTGGTCGAACTCGCCAATGATGAATTCGCGAACGATGAAGAGGAACGGATCGAGCTCGTGTCATTGATCGAGACGGTCTGCGACGGCTTTTCTCAAAGCAGCGTCACCTTTCAGCCGGCACGTGATTTGCGCGTCGTGTGCACCGGCCGTCCTGTGGCGCTCAGGCGCTGCTTCGCGAACCTCATCGACAATGCGGTCAAATACGGCCGGCGCGCGGACGTTTCAGTGGTGCTTGCGAAAGACTCGGTCGAAGTTGCCGTCCAGGATCAGGGTGAAGGCATTCCGGACGGAAAGATCGAGGATATGTTCAAGCCGTTCACCCGCCTCGAGAGCTCGCGGAACCGCGAAACCGGAGGAATGGGACTGGGGCTCACAATTGCGCGCAGCATCGCCCGCGCGCATGGTGGGGATATCCGCATAGAGCGCCGCCAGGGGCGCGGCATGAGGGCCGTCCTGTCGCTTCCCCGTCCGGCTATCCGCGAGGACCGTCCCGCCGCCTGACGAAGCTGCGGCATGTATAGGTAAGTCGGTTTCTCCTACCTTACCCTGAGGAGCATCGCCGAAGGCGATGCCTCGAAGGGTTCATCGATAAACCATGGCACCGGCCAATTATCGCGTCCTGAGCGATGCTTCGAGGCCTGGCTTCGCCGGGCACCTCAGCATGAGGGTCGATCTTTAGCCGACCGTGATCACCTTGCCGGTGAGCGCGCCGTCGACGCTCTTCACATAAGCGAGCCCGACGCGATCGGAGGCGACGGGTTCATGGCCAGGGAACACGCCCGCATATTTCTGAGCCGAGTCTTGAAGCAGTCCGGGGCTCACCACATTGATTCTGATCCCGCGCGGCATCTCGATCGCCGCCGCCATGACGAACCCGGCGAGCGCCGCGTTCACCGCAGACGCGTTGGCGCCGAGCCGGATAGGATCGCGATCGAGGATCCCGCTCGTCAGCGTAAAAGAGCCGTTGTCCTTCACGTGATGCTGGCCGATGAGGACGAGATTGGCCTGGCCCATGAGCTTGTCGGTGAGCCCGTGCAGGAAATTTTCGCTGGTCATCTTGGCGAGCGGCCCGAAATGCACGTGCCCCGTGCACGCAACGACCGCATCGACCGGTCCTGCCGTCTCGAACATCTGACGGACGGATTCGGGATCGGAGAGATCGGCGCGGATATCGCCCGAGGACCGCCCCACCCTGACCAGTTCATGATGGGCGAGCGCTGCCGCCGCTGCCTTGCCGACCGTGCCGGAGGCGCCGGCGATGAGCACACGCATTAATGGCTGCTCTCAGGAAGCTTGAGGCTCTTGAGCTTGGCGAACACCGAGTCGGGATCGTAGTCGGGCGTCTTCTCGGGCTCCTTTTCTTTCGGAGCAATCGAGGCCGCCTCGCCCGCCGGAGCGGGCGCCTGCGGCTTCGCCTGTTGGGCGAGGAGCTCGGCAGCGGGAATGAGCGTGCGCGCTTCGGGCCGGTCCGCCTGGACGCCCTTGCCGGATTTCTGAGCCGCCTTCTGGACGGCGAAATCAAGGTCGAGCTGCGAGCATAGCCCGAGCGACACGGGGTCGACCGGCTTGATGTTGGAGGAGTTCCAATGCGTTCTCGTCCGGATCGCATCGATCGTCGACTTCGTGGTGCCCACGAGCTTCATGATCTGGGAATCCGAGAGTTCGGGGTGATAACGCAGGAGCCAGGCGATCGCGTCGGGCCGGTCGCCGCGTTTGGATACCGGCGTGTATCGCGGCCCTTTCGTCGATTTCTGCACCGGAACATTGACCTTAGGCTCGAGAATGTTGAGCCGATAGTTGGGGTCGGCCTCGCCCTTCTCGATCTCTTCGCGCGTCAGTTGTCCGCCGGTAACCGGATCGAGCCCTTTGATGCCTTGCGCGACATCGCCATCGGCGATGCCCTTGACCTCGAGCTCGTGAAGATTGGTGAAGTCGGCGATCTGCCTGAAGGTCAGCGCGGTGTTCTCGACGAGCCACACGGCCGTCGCCTTGGGCATCAGGGGGGCGCGGGACATGAGATTTCTCCTTCAGAACCGGTGGGGCTCTGCGTCTGACATAGAGTCATGAATTGGAATGCGGGTTATATAGTCGCCGATGCCCTCAGGGGACAAGCACTATCTTCCCTATGTGAGCGCTCGATTCCATCAGGCGATGGGCATCCGCCGCTTGCGCCAGAGGGAATGTGCGGAAGATCTGGGGCTTGATCCGGCCCGCCTCGAAGAGCGGCCAAACCGTCGCCTCGAGCGCGCGGGCGATCTCCGCCTTCTCCGCGACGGTTCTCGGCCGCAAGGTCGAGCCGGTGAGGGTGAGCCGCTTGAGCATGACAGGCAGGAGATCGAGCTCGACTTTCGAGCCCTTGAGGAACGCGATGTTGACGATCCGTCCATGCATGGCCGCGGCCTCGATATTCCGCCCGACATAGTCGCCGCCCACCATGTCGAGGATGACATCGGCCCCCCTTCCGTGGGTCGCCTCCTTGACGGCCGCAACGAAATCTTCGGTCCGGTAGTCGATGGCGCGCGTGGCCCCGAGCCGTTCGCAGGCGCGGCATTTCTCAGGCGACCCGGCAGTGGCGAACACTCGGCTGCCGAGTGCTGAGGCGAGCATGATGGCGCTCGTGCCGATACCGCTCGAGCCGCCGTGGACGAGAAGCGTCTCGCCGGGCTTAAGACTGCCCCTGTCGAAGACGTTCGTCCAGACCGTGAAGAAGGTCTCGGGGACGGCGCCCGCCTCGATTGTCGACAGATCATGCGGGACCGGCAAGGCGTTGGCCTCGGCGGCGAGGCAATATTGGGCATAGCCCCCGCCCGGAACGAGCGCCATTACGGCATCGCCGGAGCGGTAGCGTTGGACCCCTTCTCCGGTTGCGACGACGCGTCCCGCGACCTCGAGCCCAGGCGTTGCCGGGGCCCCGGGCGGCGGCGGGTAGCCGCCCTTGCGCTGCAGGACGTCTGGCCGGTTGACGCCCGCTGCCTCGACCTTGATCAGGATTTCTCCTCGATCCGGCACGGGAATGGGAAGCTCACACGGTTTGAGCACCTCAGGCCCGCCGGGCTCGCTGATCTCGATTGCGACCATCTTCGGCATGGCCGCGTGTCATAGGGTTGTGGAAACTCCTCTGGCAATGACAAAATGATATCCGCGATTCTGCCCGATGGAGTCTTGGCCATGGACGTCGACGAGATCCGCCCTGTGAAGAAGCCGGATATCATCATCGGTGAGGATTTGTCGCTTCTCTCGGTGGCCGAGCTCGAGGCGCGCATCGGCGCTCTCGAAGCGGAGATCGCGCGGATTCGCGAAGCACTCACCGGGAAGAGGACGAGCAAGGCGGCGGCCGACTCATTCTTCCGGATGTGAGACGGCGTATTCACGTTTGAGAGTCACTATGGGCGGTCGCCCTACTCGACAGCCGCGCCTTCCCGCTGCCCAAAACAATTCTGGCTTAAGGGGTCGTAACGTTAACGGTTTGGTAAGGGATTCCGTTGTATTTTCTTAAACGTATCCAGTCATCTGGATTCTCCGAGTGGGCTCCTGTCCATTCTGTTTGACGCCTCCCTGTTAAAAAACTTTTGAGCCGCGGTTTTCGCGGCTCTTTTTTTGCCTGCACGCTCACCCGGGGTGGCATCCGCTTTGCTCATTATCTATCGGTCGGTGGAATTCTGTGGATTGTGACCAGAAATGATCCGGAATTTGCTAGTCCATAAACCGCGTTCCGCCACAGGATGCCAAAACGAGAGGACAGGCGATGGCGGGACCTTGGAGAGCCGGGCGCGGCAAGGACGACGACAGCCTCATTGATTTTCTCGCGGGATTCAGGGGATCCGAGCAGTTCGAAAAGGTGTTCCGTGAAGGGATGGGGCTCGTCGAGGAAACGGCCGACTACCTCGATGGGCAGGGGCGCAATGACGCCCGGGAGCTCGATCGCCATGGCGCGATCGCCTACGCATCGGAGAGCATGCGGCTGACGACGAGGCTCATGCAGCTGGCCTCCTGGCTCCTTCTGCAGCGTGCGTTGAGCTCGGGCGAGATCACTGAAGACGCCCACAAAGAGAAGCACCGGATCAGTCTTGCCGAACTGGGGGCCGGCCTCCCGCTGACCGGCTCGAGCCGGATCCCGGAACCGCTTTCCGAGCTCGTGGATCGCTCGCTCAAGCTTCACGAACGCATCATGAAACTCGATTTGATGATCGCGAGCCCCGCCGACCGCGATTACGAAGGCTCGAACCCCGTGTCAGGCCATCTCGATCGGGTCGCCAAGGTGTTCAAGCTCGCGCGCTGACGAGTCTCGCCCCCGGCAGGCAGGCGAGAAACTGCCGTGCATTCTCGCGGGACTTGCAGACGATCACGAATTTTTTCGGGTCTCCGGTCACTGGGTCTGCCGCGACTATCGCAAGGGTCTGAGCGCCCGGCGCGCTCGCGGCAATGACTTCGTCGAAGTCGCGGCCATAGCCCCGGAAATGGCCGTTCTTCCGGGGGTCGGCAAAGCCCCAATCATCGGTGCGCTCACCGTCTTCGACGCGCGGAAAGGCGAGGAGGAGTAGTCCTTCCGAGGAGAGGATACGGGTGAGTTCGCGAACGGCGGCGCGATCGTCGGCAACATGCTCGATGACATGCGAGCAAAGGACGACGTCGTAACTCGCGTCCGGCCGGTCGATGGCCTCGATATCGAGCGAGTTCCGGCCCCCGAAAATCGAAACCTCGGCCGTCTTGAACCAACAGTCCTCGAAGATCGGATCGTCGCTGAACCGGATGAGCCTCGAACCGTGCAACGGAAGGATCTCGCGAAGCGTCTCGACGACGACCCGAATGGCGCGGTGACGCTCAAGGGATCCGCAACCCGAGCATCGCGGAGGAAGACCCCTCCTGCTCAGCCGGCCGGACGGTCCGGGGGCGAACTCGTCGCCGCCGCAAACGTTGCATATCGCCATCGATCCCTACTCCCGTTATCGTGATACGCCGATGCTGCGCCACCTCAAGCTCCTGATCAGCACCGCGCTTCTCGCTGCGACAGCCCTCGTCCATAGCGGGGTGCAGGCGCGCCCCCCTGCCGACAAGCCCTCGCATGCGGAGACTCTCTGCTCCATCGTCTTGGAGCAAGCACGCAAGCAGAACCTTCCCGAAGGTTTCTTCGCACGCCTGATCTGGAAGGAAAGCCTGTTCGACGTCAACGCGGTCAGTCCGAAAGGCGCACAGGGCATTGCGCAGTTCATGCCGGGCACGGCGAGGGACCGCGGGCTCGCCGATCCGTTCCTCGCCGCCGAGGCCCTCGCCGCCTCCGCTCATCTGCTCGCCGACCTGCGCGATTCCTTCGGCAATCTCGGTCTCGCGGCAGCGGCCTACAATGCCGGCGCCGAACGGGTCGAAGCCTGGCTCGGCGGCGCTACCGGTCTCCCGCTCGAGACCTTGGATTATGTCCTTTACGTTACCGGAAGGCCGGCCGATGATTGGAAGAGCGCTGAGGCGCGTTTCGCCCTGCTCGGCATCGGCAAGGGGGAGGACTTCACGAGCGATTGCATTCGACTGGCCTCGCGCCAGAAGCATCCTCCTGCCGTCGCCGGCGGTTTCACAACTGCTCCCCTCACGCCATGGGGCTCGCAGCTCGCCGGGGCGCTGACCGAGCAAGCCGCCATTGCCGCTTTCCGGCGGCTTCAGAAGGCGCACGGCGGCGTCCTCGCCGGACTTGCGCCGACTATCATCCGAAGACGGATGCCGGACATGGGCACGCGCGTGCACGTCCGTATCGGAGCCCAGACGCGCGCCGAAGCCGAGCGCTTCTGCAGCAAGCTCAGGGCCGACGGCGGCGCCTGCGTGGTCATGCGGAACTAAGACTAGAAGCGCCGGTAAATGTTAAGCCCGGCGTAGAAGCCATAGTCATTGTCATCGAGCCTCCACGCCGCCCCCGCCGAGGGCGCAAGCTCGACCGCATTCAACCGCCATGCCATGGCCAATCCGGCCCTGATCTGATCGAAGCCCTGGCACCCGAGCACCGCCGCCTCGGGCCCCACAGAAACCGACTCGGTGACCCGATACTCGACTTTGGCGCTCGCGTCGAAGGTTTCGAAAGCCGTCGAGTAATGCGCAAATCCAGCCGCGAAGAACTCCTCGCCTAACGGCGCGTAGGCCTCGATTTGCCCCTTCACGCCAAACCGTTGGCCGCGGATGTCGCTCTCGGGATCATCGTTTCGGTGATCCTTGAAGTCGCCGCCGACATAGATCGAAAGCGAGGCGCCGCCGAAATCGGCGTGATAGCCTGCCATGAGATCGACATCGTAGTGGTCGACCCAGTGCGAGTCGTTTCCGCGGGTCTCGTATTGTCCCCCGCCCAATCCCAGCCGTACAAGGAACCCGTTCGCGTCGAGGCTGTCGCCCAAGGCGTAAGTGGCGCCCGCGTACCCATATTGCGACTCGATGCTGGCGTCGAAACCGAGCCACACGGCGATCCGCTCGGAGGGTTGTTCTTCCGCTCCAGCCGTTCCGCCGTGCGACCCCGCAACGAGGCCCGCCAGTGCCACTGCGACGCCGGTTCGCCGTCCCATTCCCCGCCCCCGCTCTGAAATTAGAGCGGGAAACCTCCCCGAGGGCAAGCTCGATCTTACGAACGTGCGCGGGCGCGCAAACATCCCTGTCGCAGCGCCACGCAATGGTCTAGATTTGCCATCATGTGACTGCTTAGGGCGACAGGAAGTCCATGGCAGAGGCCTCCCAACACAACGTGCTCGATCTCCCCAAGGTCTATCTGGTGCGCATGATGGTGTTCACCCTCGTGGTGGCCATCGTGGCGGCGGTCCTATATCCGCAGATCCAGCGCGCCTTCATGGCCAATATTGGCCTCAATGCGCTGATCATCGGCGTGCTTCTCTTGGGCATTCTGTTCTGCTTCCGGATGGTGGCCAGGCTTTGGCCCGAGATCAATTGGGTGAACCACTTCCGCATCTCCGATCCGGGACTCGAGGCTCCGTATACGCCGCATCTTCTGGCGCCGATGGCGACGCTCCTCAGGGATCGTCAGCATCGGATGGTGCTCTCGCCCATATCGATGCGTTCGATGCTCGATTCGCTCGCCTCGCGTTTGGACGAGTCGCGCGACATAGCGAGATACATTGTAGGGTTGTTGATCTTCCTGGGGCTCTTGGGAACCTTCTGGGGCCTCCTTGCGACAGTGAGCTCGATCGGCGAGGCCATCCGCGCGCTCGACGTCTCCTCCGCCCAATCGAGCACGGTTTTTGAGGGGCTGAAGTCCGGACTGGAGGCCCCGCTCTCCGGCATGGGCCTGTCCTTCTCCTCATCGCTCTTCGGCCTCGCCGGCTCGCTGATCCTCGGTTTTCTCGATCTCCAGGCGAGCCAGGCGCAGAACCGCTTTTACAACCAGCTCGAGGATTGGCTCTCGACGATCACCGATATCGAGGCCGGAGACGGCGGCCAGCTCGCGGTGCCTCACTATCTGCGGCTCGACATCCAGGGCCTGCAACGCGGCATCGAGCGGGTCAACAAGACGCTCGACGAGGCGCTGGGCTCCGATCAGCCGGCCGCCGTTCAAGAGACCGAATCGCTCGACCGCCTCGCCGATGCCGTCTCGAGCCTCGTCAAGCAGATGCGCGAAGAACAGAAGCTCGTGCGCCAATGGGCGCAAGCCCAGCAGGTTCAGCAGAACGAACTCCAGCGTTTGGTGCTCAAGGCGACCCAGCAGGGCGACCGCTTCGCGCGGCAACGGGCGACCGTCGAAGACGAGGAATAGCGGATGGCACTTGCGCTTGCTCGCCGCCGCCGCTCCGGCGATGCGCCCTATTGGCCGGGGTTCGTGGACGCGATGGCCCAGCTCCTGCTCGTCATCACGTTTCTCCTCTCGGTGTTCATCGTGGCGCAATTCCTCCTCGCCAGGGAAATCTCAGGACAAGATTCGGCCTTGGGCCAGCTTCGGTCGAAGATCGCGGAGTTGAGCGAGCTCCTCGCTATGGAGAAGGCCTCCAAAGGCGCGCTTGAAACCACCCTTGCCGGGCTCAATGACGACCTCGCGAGCGAGAAGAACAAAAATGCCGATCTCGCGGCTCTCCTCGAGGGCGAGTCGGCCAAGGGTTCGCAAGCCGGAACGACCATTGCCGGATTGCAGACATCGCTCGACAAGGAAAAGCAGATCTCGGCCGATGCTCTCGCCAAAGTCGAGCTGCTCAACCAGCAGATCAGCGCGCTCAGGCGTCAGATCACGCAGCTGTCGTCGCTCCTCTCCGATTCCGAGCAGCGCAACGTATCGAGCCAGGCCCAGATCGTCGACTTGGGCCGCCGGCTCAACTCGGCGCTTGCCCAGCGCGTCCAGGAGCTGTCGCGTTACCGTTCCGAATTCTTCGGCCGGCTTCGCGCCATCCTGAGCGACCGCCCGGGCATCCTGGTGGTCGGCGACCGCTTCGTCTTCCAGTCGGAAGTGCTCTTCCCGAAGGGCTCGGCCGACATAAACCCAGCCGGGCTGGTGGAAATGGACAAGCTCGCCGATGCCATCAAGGAACTCGAGCGCGACATCCCCGGCGACATCGCCTGGGTGCTCAGGGTGGACGGCCACACCGATGCCGATCCGATCCAGTCCTCGGCGTTCCAGTCGAACTGGGAGTTGTCGAGCGCGCGTGCGATCGCGGTGGTCAAGCGCTTGATCGAAAAGGGCGTCGATCCCCGCCACCTCGTCGCGGCGGGCTTCGGCGAGTTCCAGCCGATCGCGCCTGGCGATAGCGAGGATTCGAAGTCGCGCAACCGGCGTATCGAGCTCAAGCTGACCGAGCGGTGAACATGCTGCGGTCCCTCACGCTGAGGTGCCCGGCGAAGCCGGGCCTCGAAGCATCGCTCACGACGCGACGATCAGCGCCGTCATGATCAACCGAGGGGCCCTTCGAGGCATCGCCTTTGGCGATGCTCCTCAGAGTGAGGGCTAGGAGGAAGCGCTCCGACCTCAACTGATCACGCAGGACTATGCGGGAGCGGTGAACTGCAGGCTGGCAAGACGGGCGTAGAGGGGATTGCACTCCATGAGCTCGCCGTGGGTGCCTTGGGCAACGAGCCGGCCGTTGTCGAAAACGATTATCCGGTCGGCATTGCGCACCGTCGCCAATCGATGAGCGATGGCGAGCGTCGTCCGCGTCCGGGTGAGCTCCGAAAGGGCGGCCTGGATCAACGACTCGCTTTCGGCGTCGAGGGCGCTTGTCGCCTCGTCGAGCAGAAGGATCGGCGCATCGCGCAGGATGGCGCGGGCGATCGCGATCCGCTGGCGCTGGCCGCCTGAAAGGGTGAGGCCCCGCTCGCCGACCTGCGTGTCATAGCCTCGAGGAAGCTGTAAGGCGAATTCTTCCACATGCGCTGCGACCGCCGCCGCCCGAACCTCTCTCTCACTCGCCTCCGGGCGACTGAAGCGGATGTTGTCGAGGACCGTCCCGGAAAAGATGATCGTCTCCTGAGGCACGACCGCGATTCTCCCGCGCGCCTGGCGTGGGTCGGCCCCCTTCAGATCGATGCCGTCGATCATCACCCTCCCGGCTTGCGGATCATAGAAGCGCTGGAGCAGCGCGAAGACAGTGCTCTTTCCGGCCCCCGAAGGTCCGACCAAGGCGACATTTTCCCCCGCCGCTACGCTGAACGAGATTTCGCACAGGGCCGACTGTTCCGGGCGCGTCGGATACCGAAAGGTCACGCGATCGAAGACGACATCGCCGCGGGCGGGCATCGGCAGCTCGGCCGGGTTTGCCGGGGGGCTGATCTGCGGCGTCTCGTCGAGAAGCTCCGAGATACGTTCGGCCGCGCCGGCCGCGAGCTGAATTTCCCCCCATACCTGCGAAAGCTCACCCAGCGCGCTTGCCGCCAGCACTGCGTAAAGCACGAACTGGCCGAGCGAGCCGCCGGTCATCTGACCCGCCACGACCTCATGGGCGCCATACCAGAGAATGCCGACGACCGAGCCGAGCGAGAGGAAGATGACCGCGGCCGTGAGCCAGGCCCGGGCTTTCGTCCGCTCGGCCGCGGCAGCGAAGGCGTCGAGGATCGCACGCCTGAACGCGCCGCGCGCCGCATCTTCCTGGACGAAGGACTGGACGGCCTGGACGGCCGTGAGCCGCTCCTGAGCGAAAGCAGCGGAGTCGGCAAGCGTGTCCTGCGCGGTCCGGGCCAGTTTTCGCACCTTCCGGCCGAACAGGATGAGCGGAAGCACGATGAGCGGAATGGCGAGGAGCGCCATTGCCGACAGACGCGGGCTCGTGACCACCATCATGGCGACAGCGCCCAAGATCAGCACAATATTGCGCAAGGCGATCGAGGCGGTGCTCGAGAAGGCCGCCTTGATCTGGGTCGTATCGGCGGTGAGACGTGAGACCACTTCCCCGGTCCGCTGCACCTCGTAGAAGCTGGGGCTGAGCTCGAGCAGATGCTGGAATAGCGCATTGCGCGTGTCCGCCACGACGCGCTCGCCGAGCCAGGTCACGAGATAGAACCGCGCTCCCGATGCGAGCGCGAGCACGGCGATGACGGCGAGCATCACCGCGAAATATGCGTTGACGAGAGCCCCGTCTCCCCCCGTGAAGCCGTGATCGATGACGCGCCGGACCGCGAGCGGGATCGTAAGGGTGGCTGCAGCCGCCACGACGAGCGCGACGAATGCGAGCGCCAGCTTGCCCCGATAGCGGGCGAGGCTCGGAACGAGCCGGGCAAGCGGCCGCAGATTGTTGCTCGTGGGGCGGTTTCCGCCTCGCGCGCCCTGACCTGGCCTCAGCATCACCCTCACCTAGAGGAGGAGGCTGGCGATGGCCAGAAGGGGCCAAGCCGCCGCACTTGCGGCGAGCGGCGCCGTTTCGCTATAGAAGCGGGCCGAAACACCATCAGTCAGTCCCGAAAGTTCGCGCCATGAAGAAGGATATCCATCCCAAATACCACAAGATCAACGTGGTCATGACCGACGGGAGCAAGTTCGAGACCCGCTCGACCTGGGGCAAGGAAGGCGACACGCTGAACCTCGACATCGACCCCCGCTCGCACCCGGCCTGGACCGGCGGCCAGCAGCAGCTCGTCGACCGCGGCGGGCGCGTCAGCAAGTTCAATCAGAAATTCTCGTTTTTGAAGAAGTAGCCAGCGCTTTCGGACGATCGTCGCCACGGGAGTAAATGGGGATCATCTCCCGGCGAACGCTTCGGACCTTCGTTGAAGGGCCGCAAAGGACATCATGATCACGCGGCACTCAAAGCAGCCGTGGATGCGTGGTTCTCAGAGGTGAGTAAAGCGCGCTGGACCAGCGCGGCAGACGTGAAGCGCCTATATGCGACGGCGAGCGTGATCACAAGCGAGCGGATCGTGTTTAATCTCCAAAGGCAACTCATACCGTCTGGTAGTTGCGGTGGATTTCCCCA
>JBJMRA010000148.1:0-6854 GCA_045802365.1 Hyphomicrobiales bacterium
CAATATAACCCAAAACAACAAACATACGAACATCAAGACATCGACCGCGACCAGCACGAAGGTGAGGGTCACCCGCACCGCCTCACTCACCTGGGGGTCGGAGAGCATGCGCCTGAAGTTGTTGACCCCGATGAAGGTCGCGGTATTGACCTGCTGCTTGTTGACGACGTTCTTGGTGCGCGGTTGGCCCTGCTCGTCGAGAACAGGCTTACCCTCCTGATCGAGGAGCGGCACCTTCTCGCGCTTGACCTCGACCTTCTGCTCGACCTTGTAGAAGGCGAGGTAGAGCGAGTAGCCGAGCGGGAAGATCGTGAAGGCCAGCACCCAGAGCACCGCCGGGAGCAGCAGCAGAAAGCGGAAGTTTCCGGTCCAGCGCATTCTTACCCACTGCTCGTGGATTTTACTTTTCGCGCCGACCCGTCATCCCGGCGAAGGCCTCCGCGCGACGGATTTGCGAGCAGACACGCGTAACTGGACACCGATGGGTCCCGGCTTTCGCCGGGATGACGTAGCTCGCGGCTGAACATAGCGCCTTAAGATCGGAAGGTCAGAATTGAAAACCGGGGCGGTCAAACCACCCCGGTTCTATACTGTGGCTTAGGGCTTGTAGCCGATGGCCGCCTGGTAGTCGGCCTTCTGCTTGTCACGGCCGATGCGGTCGGTGACGCCCTCCCAGGCCGTCGCGGTATCATCGAGAGCCTGCTTGGCCGACTTCGATCCGCTCATCGCCGCGGACAGGTTCTTGTCCAGGATATCCCAGTACTCGAACGTGCCGGGGATGCGCAGATAGGTGAGCGAAGTCGGCGCGTAGAAAAGCTCATGATAGGCATGAGCGTAGGTCTTGGCGTCGTTGGCGTCCCAGCCGGCGGCGACATAATCATCGACCGTCGCCGACCCGCCGTCTTCTTTCAGGAACTGATAGGAGTAGCCGGGGTCCACTCCATCCCAGCCCCACGTCGCCATCATCTTCGAGACGGGCTTGATCGCCATCAGCGACAGGAAGGAATAGACCGCCTCCGGATTGGCCGAGAAGTTCGAGATGACCCCGTGCCAGGAGCCGCCCGTTGTGTTGCCGACGAGGCGCGGCTTGTCGAGCTTGACGAAGTCCTTCTTCTCGAAGTCGTAATACTCGTTCGACGAGGGCAGCATGGCGGCGGCGCACTTGCCCTTGATCTTGGAGCGGCTCGTATCCTGGCAGAGCGCGCCGACGTCGCCCCAGCTGAAGACGAAGATCGCCTTGCCCCGCAGGAAGTAGTCCCACGCCTCGCCGAGCGACCAGCCGACCTGCGCCGAAGGTCCCGTCTTGTGCAGCTCTTGCAGGAACTCGAGCGCCTTCACGTGGCCCGGGCTGTTGATCAACGGCTTCATGTCTTCCGGATCGAACCAGTAGACGTTCTGGGTTCGCGTCACCTTGTCGCCGGGATTGATGACGAAGGAGGCGGAGAGCGATTGGAAGTGATAATGGCCCTGCTCGCCGACCTTCAGATGCAGCACCGCGCCGCTGTCGGGATCGGGATCGTTCGCGTCCCAGTTCTTGCCGTTGAAGAACTGCGAGATGTCGAGGAGCTGCTGCCAGGTCTGCGGCGGCACGGGCATATCGTAGCCCTTCTCCTTCTTGAACTCGGCCTGCCATTTCGGATCGTTGAGCACGTCCGAGCGGTAGTAGAGCACCTGTCCGTCGGCGTCGTTGCGAATGCCGTATCCGACGCCGCCCCACGTGTAGAGCGCCTTGAGCGAGGGCGGGAAATCGTCATAGCTCCATTGCGGATACTTGCCCGACTTCATGAGGTCGTCGATCGCATAACCGTAGCCGGCGGGCACGATGTCGCCGTACCAGAAGGCGCCCACCATGAAGGCATCGTACTGGCCGGTGCCGTTCCTAAGATCGAGCATCATCTTCGTGTAGTGCTCGGCGAAAGGCAGCTCGACGACGTTGACCTTGCCGCCCGAGAGCTCCTCCCAGATCGGGCGGAACTGATAGAGCGGCCCGCTGATACCGCCCTTGGGGCCGGCGCCGTTGACCGTCACCGTGATCGTCACGTCCTTGAAGGGCTGCTTGTCGGGCCCGAACGCCGAGCCGAGCTCCTGGCGGCTCGTGTGGATGACCGTGTTGTTGTAGGCCTCACCGAGCTTCAGATCGACCGATCCGTCATCTTTCCAGTCGACATACTGTCCCGCTGACGCCGACACTGCAAAAAGCGCCAATGCCGGCAGTGCCAGCATCGAAATCCGTAACCCCTGCATCGTTAAGTCCTCCCATTGAGCGCCGGCCGTGCTGCACCCCGGCTCGCCTGAACGGGTCGAGTATATGTTCGCCGCAGGGAATCTCAACGGGGCTCTTTCGCGTTCTCCCGAGGATCAGCTCTTGAGCACGGGTTCAGTGATCTCGATGTCGTCCTCGAGCGGGCGATGCGGCTTCATGCCGCCCTTGCCCAGGAGGCCGTGATACTCCTTCACGGCGTCCGCGCTCGTAAGCTCGTCCTCGACGACCGCGCGCATGAGGCGGACGAGATCGACCGGCGCCTCGGCCAAATTGATCTTGCGCCCGAACAACGCGATCCGCGCCCCGTGGCGCTCGGCCTGGAGCGCCAGCTCGAAGGTGTCGCGGGTGGTGCCCTTGCCGCCGCCGAGCACGCCCACAACGAGGCCCTCGGGATCGTAGGCGGCGAGCTCCTCCATCGCCTTCGGTCCGTTGTATTGCAGCTTGAGAAAGAGCGGGCGGTCGGCGCTCATGACCCCGGCGAGCGTTCGTACGATGCAATCGTTGATGAATTGCCCGAGCTCGGCGTCCTTCACGCCGATGTCGAAGGCCGGATTGAAGACCTCCAGGAAATGACGAAGCCTGTGCTTCGCGGCTTCGGCCCTGAACGCCCGATAGGCGAGGATCGTCTCGCGATCGTTCGTGACGTCGTTCGAGAAGGTGATCGAGTAGAGACCGAGATCGCAAACTCTCGCGGCCTGCGCGGGCTCGGCCGTCGCAAAGGGCCGCGAAGGATGGTCGCGGTAACCGCCGCCGCGCTGGCTCCAAATGTCGGTCGCATCGTTGAGCCTCACCGCGGGGGTGACCTTCCCGCTCCGGAAGACCCCCTTCTTGATGAGCGCCTCCGCGGACGACGCCGACATCAGCATGACGTCGACCAAGCCTGAACGCGTCATCTCGGACATCGCGTTCAAGTACTGCTCGCGGCTTTTGTAGCCCCCTCGTCCGTCCGGTCCCGGTCCGATCAGGCCGAAGCCCATGTCGGCGTCCTTGGCATCGGCGATGATGAAATCGCTGTGGCGATAGCGTCCGGCGCGGATGCGGCCGAGCTTGTGGTCGAGGGTCGGGATCGCCGGCATCGAGGGCCTTTCGTCGAAAACATCCCAAGGTCGGCAGTTTTCGATCTCGACCCGGAAGCCATGATCGAATAACGTTGCCGGAACGGGACCGCAAGTGAGGAGCGCATATGGCTTCAGTTGACGTCATCGACGCGCGCAAATCGTATGGCGCGCATGAGGTGATCCACGGCGTTTCGATCGGAATCGGCGACGGCGAGTTCGTGATCCTCGTTGGTCCTTCGGGGTGCGGCAAATCGACCTTGCTTCGAATGATCGCCGGCCTCGAGCCGATCACCGCGGGCGTCATCCGGATCGGCGAGCGGGTGGTGAACGACCTGCCGCCCAAGGAGCGCGACATCGCGATGGTGTTCCAGAACTACGCGCTCTATCCGCACAAACCGGTCGCCGAGAACATGGGGTTCGCGCTCAAGCTCAGGCGGGCGCCCAAACGCGAGATCGAGGCGCGGGTGCGCAGGGCGGCCGAGATCCTCGATCTCGTCCCCTATCTTGCCCGCTACCCGCGCCAGCTCTCGGGCGGCCAGCGCCAGCGCGTCGCCATGGGCCGCGCCATCGTGCGCGACCCCAAGGTGTTCCTGTTCGACGAGCCGCTCTCGAACCTCGATGCCAAGCTCCGCGTCCAGATGCGGGCCGAGATCAAGGAGCTGCATCAGCGGCTCAAGACGACGACGGTCTACGTCACCCACGACCAGGTCGAGGCGATGACCATGGCCGACCGCATCGTCGTGATGCATGACGGCGTGGTCGAGCAGGTGGGCTCGCCGCTCGAGCTTTACGATCGGCCGAACAACATCTTCGTCGCGGGCTTCATCGGCTCGCCGGCGATGAACCTGCTCAAGGGCACGATCCGGCTCAATGGCGGCCCCTCCTTCCAGACGGAAGGCGGCGTCTCGCTGCCGCTTGCAGGAGCGCCCTCGGGAGCCGACGGACGGCCGGCGATCTACGGGATCAGGCCCGAGCACATCACGCTCGGCGGCGCGGCGGTCAGGGCCGAGGTTTCCGTCATCGAGCCGACCGGATCGGAGACGCAGGTGTTCGCGAAACTCGGCGACCAGAAGATCGTGGGCGTGTTCCGCGAGCGCATCGCCGTTAGGCCGGGCGAGATGCTGCCCGTGACCCCCGATCCCGCCGCCGTCCACCTCTTCGACGTGTCGACGGGCCAGCGGCTCAATTGATGGTTCGAGGCTTCGCTTCGCGAAGCACCTCACCATGAGGGTTGGTTGCTCACTATTCGAGATTGGTATGGCGGCGGCGCATGGTCTCGGCGGTCTCGCCCAGGCGGTCGCGGAGCTTCAACACCAGCATCTCGAAGACGAGCATTTGGGACATCTCGAAGAGCGAGCCCATCGGCAGGATCGAGAGATCGCCGCTCTGATCGCTCGCCATCGTCTGGGCGGGGATCGCGAGAACGACGTCGGCGCGCTTGGGCGCCGGCCCGCCGGGCTCGGCGGTGACGATGGCGGTCTTCGCTCCAGCCGCTTTCGCGACCTCCATCAAAGCCTCGACGGTCACGAGATGGCCAGGCCCCGCCGAGACGACCAGGAGATCGCCGCCCGAGAGCGGCGGCATGGTCATGTCTCCCCACACATGCACGTCGAGGCCCATGTGGAAGAGCCGCATCGCGAGCCCGCGCATCTGCAGTCCCTCGCGGCCGAGCCCGTGCAGCACCATCCGCTTCGCCGAAAGGATGGCTTCGACGAGCGGGGCGATGGCGCCCTCGGGCATCCTGTCCACTACGGTTCCGAGCTCAGCGAGCGCGCGGTGCGCCATTCCTGCGAAGCTTTCCGGCATGGTCTGGCCTCTTGAATGTTGGATGCGGTCCGGGCTTATCTTATCCGAACACTCATTGAAGGGGACGGGGCATGCTCAAATCGATCGATCCGCTGCTCAACGCCGATATGCTTCATGCCTTGCGCGCCATGGGGCATGGCGATGATCTTGTCATCTGCGACACGAACTTCCCGGCGGATTCGGTGGCGCGGCAGACGGCGATCGGCACACTTCTGCGCATGGACGGGGTAAGCGCGCCCCGCGCCGCCCGCGCCATCCTCTCGGTCATGCCGCTCGATGCCTTCGTGGATCATCCGGCGCGGCGCATGGAGATGGTGGGAAAGCCGAACGAGATCCCGGCCGTGCAGGCCGAGGTGCAGAAGGAGATCGACGCCGCCGAGGGGCGGTCGTGGCCAATGGGCTCAATCGAGCGAATGGCCTTCTACGAAGTCGCCAAGCAAGCCTATTGCGTGGTGCAGACGGGCGAGCGGCGCTTCTACGGGTGCTTCATCCTGAAGAAGGGCGTCATCCCGCCCGATCAGGGCTGACGCTTGGATCGCAGCGGCACCGTCGCCATTCTCGGCATCTTCGTTGCCGATCTCGCGTTCCGCGCCGGGCGGATGCCGGCGATCGGCGAGACGATCGCTGGATCGGACTTCAAGGTGGGCCCCGGCGGCAAGGGATCGAACCAGGCGGTCGCCGCCGCGCGCGCCGGGGCTGAGGTCACCTTCATCTCGAAGATCGGCAAGGATGAGTTCGGGGCGATTGCGGCTGCAACCTGGCGGAAGGAGGGGATCACGCCCATGGTCGCCGAGGCGGCCGACGCGCCGACCGGGGCCGCGTTCATCTATGTCAACGACAAAACGGGCGAGAACGCGATCATCGTGGTGCCGGGTGCCGCGGGAACGATCACTCCGGGTGACGTCGATCACGCCGCGGAGACGATCAGGCGCTCGGCGGTATTCGTGACCCAGCTCGAGCAGCCGGTTGGAGCCGCCCGGCGCGGGCTCGAGATCGCGCGCGAGGCGGGAGCGATCACGGTGTTCAATCCGGCACCGGCGGCGCCCTTCGCCGACGAGATCTATCGACTTTGCGATTTTTTGACGCCCAACGAAAGCGAGGCGGCGATCCTTACCGGCCGGCCCGTTTCCAGCCTCGAAGACGCGCGCAGAGCCGGCGATGTCTTTCTCCGCAAGGGCGTCGGAACGGCGCTCATCACGCTCGGCGAACGCGGCGCGCTCTTGCACGGCAGAGAAGAGTCGGTGCTGATCCCCGCCTTCGATGCCGGCCCGGTTGTAGAAACGACCGGCGCCGGAGACGCTTTCGCGGGCGCGTTCGCCGCTGCATTGGCGCGCGGGATGGGCGCTCACGACGCGGCGCGTTTCGGCTGTGCGGCGGCAGGCCTCTCGGTAACCCGGCCCGGTACCGCCCCCTCGATGCCGAACCTCACCGAAATCGAGACGCTGCTCGCGCTCTGCGGATGACGAGCCGCTCTTTTACGGGGGAGAGGGAAGTCGAGCGTGTCAGCGAACCCGCGAGGAAGGGAAGCGATGGACGGCGCGGCCGCCGAGCATCCAGACCTCAAAGGCGCCGCTCGGGAAAATCGAGGCGAAGGGCGCGGCCCAGACGCTCAGCGCGCCCGTGAAGCTTCCGAAGGCCGGCATCACCAGCCGGTACTCGTCGCCGGCGAAGCATTTGCAGCGGACGAGCCGTCCGCGTTGCGAAACCGCCGCACCGGGGTGCAAGTG
>JBJMRA010000149.1:0-7826 GCA_045802365.1 Hyphomicrobiales bacterium
CGAGACGGCGCCGACCCCGACCACCATTCTTGGCGGACCCAACGACGTGATCGTGAGCCGCGAGAGCCAGGTCGAGGACTCGACGGGACGGAATCGCATCCCGTTCCTCGGCCTCGACCACACCGTTCTTGAGATCCTCGGCGAGAGGGTGAACAATTCGGTCATCAATTCCGGACTGGTCAACGAGCGCGTCGCGTGCTGGCTCAAGAAAGAAGGTGACTCGAGCTGTGTGCCGAGCGAGCCCATCGTTGCTTCCGCCGCAATGGCGGCGCGGACGTCCGCTCAGCTTCCGCAAGCGGTGAGCGGTCTTCTCCACGTCCCTCAACGCGCTGAGATCGGCGTGCCGCTCCACGTTGCGGCCACTGCTTCCGGCGTTCGCGAGATCACGGTCGGGCAGCGAAACGGCGCGCGCTCGAGGACGGGACCCGACAACGTTCGCAACCTTCGCATCGCCGGCAGCACCGTCGAATTCGACATCATGCCGGCGCTTCTCGGGACCGTCCGCTTCGAGGTCGCGCTGATTTCCGGAGACGGCAGCGTGAAAACGGAGCGCTTTACTCGCGAGGTGGGCCTGCGCGACGATCTCCTCCGCGAGCTCCACGCCGATGAGTCGCGTGAAGCGTTCTTGTCCATGCGCATTGGCGGGCCGCTGACGCTCGATCCGAGCGGAGTGTTCGCGAATATCGAGGACGCGGTCCCTCTGAAGGGGCACGTCGAGTACACGCTCGTTTCCGCCGGAACCCCTCCCGCCGTGCGCCTCGAGGATGGCCGGATCGTTCCCTTGAGGCCGGGGGCCGCGCGCATCGAGGCGCGGCTCGGCTCGCACACGGATGTGCTGAAGGTCACCGTCGAGCCGTAGAGCCAGACACTGGCATGCCAAAAGAACGGCTGACGGCGTTCAGCGACGGGGTCATCGCAATCATCATCACCATCATGGCGCTCGAGCTCAAGGTGCCGCACGGCGCCGATTGGCAGGCGCTCCTGGCGCTCGGCCCGGTCTTTCTCAGCTATGTTTTGAGCTTCGTCTATATCGCGATCTATTGGAACAACCATCACCATCTCATTTTCACAGTGGGAGAGGTGGATGCCGCGATCCTCTGGGCGAACATGAATCTGCTGTTCTGGCTGTCGCTCCTGCCGTTCGCCACGGGATGGATGGGCGAGAACGAGTTCGCTCCGCTCCCCACCGCCCTCTATGGCGGGGCGCTCCTCATGCCGGCCATCGCCTATTACCTCCTTCAGCGCGCAATCATGAGGAGCCAGGGCCAAGAGTCTTTGCTAGCGAGTGTTTTGGGCAGGGACATCAAAGGCAAGATCTCGCCCGTCCTCTATCTTGCGGCGGTCGGGCTCGCCTTCGTCGCGACATGGGCGTCGTGCGCCATTTATGTATGCGTTGCCCTGATGTGGCTCATTCCCGACCGGCGGATCGAGAACGCGCTGCGAACAGCGCCCGTCAGCTCATCGGAAGTCGCAGACAAGAACTGACCGATGCCATCAGAGTCTGGGCCAGGTATCGGCGATCCTGTAGCCGAGCGGCCATGGATCGTCGGGGTCGAGAAGGAGAGTCGTCATCGCAGTGATCCAGGCCCGACCTGTGATGGTCGGGATGATCGCCGGCCTACCCGCCACCGCCGTCGCGGCCTCGACGCGGCCGAGGAAGCGCGATTCGATGAGCGAGCGTCCGATGAAACCGTCACCGACACCAAGCAGCCCCTTCGCATGAAGCACGGCCATGAATGCCGAGCAGCCGGTGCCGGTCGGCGAGCGGTCGATCTTTCCGGGATTGACGACACAGGCGTTGCGGCTCGTGAGCGTCCCGTCTTCGTGCTCGAGTGGGCCGGTCAGGAAGGCGAAGGATATGTGATCCCAGCCGGGGAGCGTTGGATGGTGGAAGCCCAGCTGCTCATTGGCGGCCGCGGCGATCTTGCGGCCGATCACCGCCATGTCGCGCGCTTCATCGGGCCTCACCGCCAATCCAAGCCTACTTGCATCGGCCATGACGAAACTGTCGCCGCCGAACGCGATGTCGACGGCGAGCGATCCCCAGCCTTCGATCTCGATCATCGCTCCGAGGCAATCGGCGAAGGCCGGCACGTTGGTCAGCGTGATGCTCTCGGCCTTCCCGTCACGGCAGAGAGCGCGGATTTCGATGAGGCCGGCCGGAGCTTCGAGGAAGAGCCGCGTCTCCGGCTCGGTCATCGCCACGATGCCGGCGTCGAGGAGCACCGTCGCCACGCAAATGGCGTTCGATCCCGACATGGGCGGAGTGTCCTCGGGCTCCATGATGATGAAGCCCATGGCGGCTTCGGGTTGCTTGGGCGGCACCAGAAGATTCACATGTCGGAACACGCCGCCCCGGGGCTCGTTCAGGACGAGACTGCGGAGGTGTCCGTCCGCGGCGATGAAGCGGGATTGTTCCCAGATCGTGTCGCCCGGAGGAGGCGCCACGCCGCCGATGATCACATCGCCTACTTCGCCCTCGGCGTGACAGCCGATGATCTGGATTGATCGGGTCGTGCGCATCAGGAGATTGCCCTTGTGCGGCGCAGCAGTTGCGCTATCTCAAGCGAGTCCCTTCGCCAGATCAGCATCATGAAATCGATCGAACGCCTTATCGAAAAGGTCATCCTCGCCTCGCGCTGGATCCTCGTCGTCTTCTATCTCGGCCTCGCCGCCTCGCTCGCCATCTACGCGGTCGGCTTCGCCAAGAAGCTTCTCGAATTCGCGTCCGTCATCACGGCAACCGGGGAAGCCGACACCATCCTCAAGATGCTCGGCCTCATCGACGCGGCGCTCGTCGCAAGCCTGGTGGTGATGGTGATGATATCGGGTTACGAGAACTTCGTCAGCCGCTTCGACGAGCACGGGGGCGAGCTGCAATGGCTCGGCAAAATCGACGCTGGCTCGCTCAAGGTGAAGGTTGCGTCGACGATCGTGGCGATCTCGGCAATCCACCTGCTCCAGGTATTCCTGAATTCGGTCCAATACACCGACAATCAGCTCGTGCTGCTCACCATGATTCACATGGCGTTCGTGTTCTCCGCCCTGTTCCTCGGCCTCATCGACACGGTGTCGAGCTGGGGCAAGAAGGCCAAGGAAGACGACAAGCACATCTGATCAGAAGAGGCGCGCATTCAACCACACGTGCGCGAGAATGCTCGCCCCATAACCGAGAGCGATGGCCCACGTCCAGCGCAGATGCCGCGAGAAGGTGTAGAGCCCGCCGGCCTGGCCCATGAGAGCGACCCCCGCGGCCGAGCCGATGGACAATAGGCTGCCGCCGACCCCGCACGTCAGTGTGATGAGCAGCCACTGGCCGTCCGACATCGGGGGGTCCATGGTCAGCACCGCGAACATCAGCGGAATGTTATCGACGACGGCGGAGAGCACGCCGATGATGGTGTTGGCGGCGGTCGGGCCGATCCCGGTGTAGAGATATTGCGAGGCGAGGGCGAGAAAGCCCAGGACGCCGAGCCCGCCGACAGCGAAAATGATCCCGAAAAAAAACAGAAGCGTGTCCCACTCGACCCGCTGCATCTCGCGGAACGAGTTGAACACCATGTCCTCGTCTTTCCGCCGGCGGCCGGCCACCTGGAGAAAGTAGCTCCAGATCTGGAGGTATCCGAAGCCCAGCATCATGCCGAGCGCCGGCGGCAGGTGAAGAATATTCTTGAATGACACGGCGGTAGCGATCGTCGCCGCGAACAGCAAAACCACTCCCTTCGCGCCCGGTTTGAGCCGTACGGCCTCCGCTCGCGGCTCGGGCTTGGTCCGCGGCAGTGCGAAATACATGATCGCGGCCGGAAAGAGGAAGTTCAGAACAGATGGCACGAAGAGGGCAAAAAATTCCGAAAAATCGAGCTTGCCCTTCTGCCAGACCATGAGCGTGGTGATGTCGCCGAACGGCGTGAATGCTCCGCCGGCATTGGCCGCCACCACCACGTTGATGCAGCCGAGCACCACGAAGGCGGGCGAGCTCGTGCCGATCGCGATCACCACCGCGCCGATGACGAGGGCGGTCGTGAGATTGTCGAGGACGGCTGAAAGAAAGAACGCGAGAATGCCGGTAATCCAGAAGAGCTGCCGATAGCTCAACCCCATGCCGACGAGCCGTGCGCGCAACACGTCGAATACCCGGCGCTCCTCGAGCGAATTGACATAGGTGATGGCGACGAGAAGGAAAAGGAACAGCTCTCCATAGTCTTCGATCACGTCGCGCGCGAGCGCGCTCGCTTCGTCGGACCGGCCCGCCTGCGCATATCCGATGGCAATGAGGACCCAGATCAGGCCCGCGGCGACCAGCACCGGCTTCGATTTCCGGAGCTCCGTCACCTCTTCGAGAATGACGAGCCCGTAAGCAACGATGAAGATGAGAAGAGAAAGGAGACCTGTCCAGTGCGCCGTAAGATCGACGGCGCTCACCGCAGCCTCTCCAGGATCGAGACGTAGTTCGCGACCGCCGCACCTCCCATATTGAAGATGCCCGCTAGCTTTGCGTCCGCCACCTGCATGCCGCCCGCCTCGCCCATGAGCTGCAGCGACGCCATCACGTGCATGGAAACCCCCGTCGCGCCGATCGGGTGGCCTTTCGATTTCAGACCGCCCGATGGGTTGATGGGCAGCCTGCCGCCTTTCGCGGTCCAGCCCTCATCAATGGCGCGGGCGCCTTCGCCTTTGGGCGCGAGGCCCATCGCCTCGTATTCGATAAGCTCGGCAATGGTGAAACAGTCGTGCGTCTCAACGAATGTTAGGTCCGCAATGCTTGTGCCTGCGGCTTCGTGAGCTCGCCGCCAGGCGATCGCACATCCGTCGAAGTCGAGGATGTCGCGGCGCGACATCGGCAGATAGTCCTGAACGTGTTCGGCGGCGCGGAGGTGGATCGCGCGGGGGAAGCGCAGGGCCGTTTCGGTATCGCACAGGACGAGGGCTGCCGCTCCATCGGACACCGGGGCGCAATCCGTGCGCCGAAGCGGGCCTGCCACGATCGGGTTCTTGTCGGAGACCGTGTTGCAGAATTCGACCGGCAGCGCCTTGCGGAGCTGCGCGAAGGGATTGCTGACCCCGTTCGCATGGTTTTTGGCGGCGATCTTCGCGAGCGCCTCCGACTTGTTCCCGTAGCGCTGGAAATAGAGATCCGCGATTCGTCCGAATATGCCGGCGAAGCCGCCGGGCATGTCGCCCTCCTCGCGGCGATAGGAGGCATTGAGGAGGGCGTCCCCGACCGCCTCGCCCGATGCGACGGTCATTTTCTCGGCGCCCACGACGAGCACGAAGCGCGCCGCCCGCGCCCTTACCGCGTGCGTGGCCGCATGGATCGCTGCGGATCCCGTGGCGCAGGCATTCTCGATCCGGGTCGCCGGGCGGAATCTGAGGGCCGGATCGGCGTCGAGTGCGAACGCGGCGGGGAAGGACTGCTTCTCGAACCCGCCGAAATTCCCGACATAGATGGCATCGACGTCGTCGAACGCAATGCCGGCGTGCTCGACGGCTTCGCGCGCCGCGCGGGCGATGAGCGTCTCCAGCGTCTCAGCTTCGAGTTTGCCGAATTGCGTATGCGTCCATCCGATGATCGCGGTCATGTCAGTGCTCGTCGTTCAATTCCTGGAGCAAGGAGACAATGTCCCTTGCTGATCTGCTGCCCGGGCTCGTCCGCGGCAACCCATTTCGCCATGAGATCGATCATGGAGTTGTTGCACGATTCGTCCCCACGCGCCGGGATGATGGGGTTTGCCCGCTCAGTCCTCCTAACTGTCATTGCCGGGCTCGTCCCGGCAACCCACCGGACAATGCGCTCGATACTGAAGTTGCTGCGCAATGGGTCCCCGCAACAAGTGCGGGGATGACAGGGTGCGTGCCGAGTCCCACTGCAATCGCCCAGGAACTCCTCCAATCGGCACTTCAACTCAGAAGGATATTTCCTGGGCGGGAGGTAGCCAGCGCTCCTGATGCCCTCTTGTAGGGAAACGCGTAGCTTTTCGAGCTTGAGGCGTTGTTCCTCCGGGCATGTTATCCTCCGTCGAGCTTGTGATAACTATTATCAAACCGTCCGGCAATACCAGGCGAAGTCGCGCTCCGTGGGCTCGGCGTAGAAACGGTCGGCCTCGACCTCCTTGATCGTGCAGAACGCATCGATGAAGGGCTTGCCGAAGTACTCCCTGAGAATGGGGGCCCGCCAGAAGGCGTCGATCGCATCGTGCCAGTTGGTCGGGATCGACTTCGCCCGCTTCTCGTAGCCATTTCCGGTCACCGGCGCCCCGGGATCGAGCTTCTCGGCGATGCCGTGATGCATCCCCGCGAGCACCGCCGCCATGACGAGGTAAGGATTGGCATCGGCCCCCGCCGGGCGATGCTCGATGTGGCAGGTCTCAGGCCTTCCCGCGGGGATGCGCAGCGAGACGGTGCGGTTGTCGACGCCCCAGCTCGCGGCGACCGGGGCGTAGGAGTTGCGCCTGAACCGGCGAAAGGAATTGGCGTTCGGCGCGAAGATCAGCATCGATTCCGCCATGGCCGCCTTGAGACCGCCCAGCGCATTGAGGAGAAGCGGGTGGCGCGTCGGCTCGTCGCAGGCGAAGAGATTGCGCCCGGCCTCATCGGCAAGGCTGATATGGATGTGCATGCCCGAGCCCGTCCATTCGGAATAGGGCTTTGCCATGAACGTCGCGGCAAGCCCGTGCTTCTCCGCCGCCGCCCTGATCGCCCGCTTCAGCATGATCGCCTCGTCGCAGGCCTTGAGAACATCGGAGCGATGACGGAGCACGATCTCCATCTGACCCGGTGCATATTCCGAGATGAGAGTCTTCGCTGGGATCCCTTGCGCCTCCGCGAAGGCGTAGAGGTCGGTGAAAAAGGGCGCGAAGTCGTCGAGGTCCTGGAGTGCGTAGGCCTGATAATGCTCCGGGCGCGCGCCGGTGAGGAGCGACTTCGGCGGTTTCGGCTTTCCGTCGGCAAGCGTCTCGCGGTCGAGGAGGAAGAATTCGATCTCGACCGCGCCCACCGGACGCATGCCGATATCCGCGAAACGCCGGGCGACCGTCTCGAGCAGATTGCGAGGATCGGCGTAATGCGCGGTCCCGTCTAGATCGCGGACCGTGGCCACGTATTGGGCCGTCCTCGCAACCCAAGGCACCGGCGCAAGGCTCCCTTCAACAGGCCAGAGAAGCATGTCTCGATCGCCCTCATCGAAAACGAGGCCGGTCTCGGGGACGTCCTGGCCAGTGACGTCGAGGACGAGCGCGGAGATTGGCAGGAAGCGGCCGTCGCGCCAGGCGGGCACGATTTCGTCGCGCCGAAGAATTTTTCCCCGCCCGACGCCGCACAGATCGGTCCAGACGAGATGCGCGCTTTCAATCTCCGAATTGCGGTCGAGGAATCCTTGCGCTTCCGCCTCGCGGCCGGGCGTCACGAGGTTCATGGCGCGCGCTCGCTCATGAGGTAGGCGACGCCGGCGTCGAGCATCGCCGTTGCGGATGCAGCCGGCACCGTTCGCGGCATGATTTCCCATGGATTGTGGACGCTCCGATCTCCTAGCACGGCGCGGAAGGGGGCGCGACAACTGCCATGGATTCCGAACACGGAATCTGGTTTACGGCGCCTGCACCGAGGAGCCCTCATGAGCCGCACCGTCTATGTCAATGGACAATATCTGCCCGAGGAGCAGGGCAAGATCTCGATCTTCGACCGCGGCTTCCTGTTCGCAGATGGCGTTTACGAAGTCACAGCGGTAGTCCACGGCCGGCTCATCGACTACGAGCCGCACATCGAGCGGCTCGAGCGCTCACTATCGGAAATCAGAATGGCGTGGCCGTGCAGCAAACCGGAGCTCAGAG
>JBJMRA010000150.1:0-13085 GCA_045802365.1 Hyphomicrobiales bacterium
CATCAAGGACTCAGGCGGCAAATTCGAGAACACGAAAGCGATGCTGGATCGTTTTCCCGGCTTTCGTGTCTTCTGCGGCAGCGAGCGTTTTCTGACCGACACCGCCCGGCATGGCGGCGCGGGGTGCATCTCCGCCCTCGCGAACGTCAACGCCGCCGCGATCGCCGAGGCTTGGCGCCGCCGCGAGGAGCCGTGCGCCGAAACCCGCCAGCGGGCGCTCAGCGCCATCCGCGACATCTTCGAGGCGTATATGGTTATTCCCGCCCTCAAGGAGACCGTGGCCCGGTTTGGCGGGTGCGAGAGCTTCCGCCTCGTCCGCCCTCCCCTTCTTCCGCTCGGTCCTGAACAGAGCCGCGCCTTGACCGATCGGCTCCTCACCGCCGGATTCGAAATGCCTGAGCTCCGCCAAGCGCTTGCCCGTTGATCTTCGCCCGAACTTGGGATACGTCCCGAATACGGGCAAGAGGGATGGGGAAGTCATAAGGATCGATCCCTTGGCAGCTTTGCGCCGGAAAGCCATCGCCGTCTGTCTCGCGCTCCTCTTCACGGCTCCCTCCGCGCTCGGCGGTCCCACGCTCGTCTTCGATGCAGGGACCGGAGAGGTCATCTCGCAGGACCGCGCTGGAGAGCCCTGGTATCCGGCTTCCCTCACCAAGCTCATGACGAGCTATGTGGTCTTTCAGAAGATCAAGGCGGGGACGCTCAAGCTCGATCAGAAGGTCACCGTCTCCGAGCTCGCGGCGCGCCAGCCGCCGAGCAAGCTCGGCATGCGCGCGGGAAGCGAGATCACTGTCGACCTCGCGCTTCAGGTGCTGCTCGTCTATTCAGCCAACGACATGGCCTACGTGCTCGCCGAAGCCGCCGGCGGCACCGCTCAGAACTTCGTGCAGGAGATGAACGCCAATGCCCGCCGGCTCGGGATGACCGCGACCTATTTCGCAAATCCCAACGGCCTCTTCGATCCGCGGCAGGTGACCACGGCGCGCGACATCGGCCTCCTCGCCGCAACCATTCGCAAGGAATTTCCGGAGTATGCGCATTACTTCGCCGAGCCTTATGTCGCGGTCGGCAAGCGCCGCCTCATGAACCGCAATGCGCTCATCAGACAGATGAACAATGCCGACGGGATGAAGACCGGATTCGTCTGCAATTCGGGCTACAATCTCGTGGCCTCGGCGAGCGACGACGGCAGGAAGGCGATCGCCGTCATCCTCGGGGCTTCGAGCGGCAAAGCGAGAAGCGATCTCGCCCAGATGCTGCTAACCTCGGCGCTGTCGCGGCTGGAATTATCCGCCACACCCGAGCCGCGGCCGCGGCTCGAAACAATTCCGAACTCCGCTCTCGGCAAGCTCGTGCCCGCCGATCTCACCACGCTCGTCTGCAAGGGAAAAGGCGCAACCCTCGCCAGGGCGAGCACGCTCTCGGGCTGGGGCATCTCGCTCGGCCGCTACGACACGGCTCTCACCGCCGACATGGCGTTGAGAGGACGTTTGCTCGGCGCACGCGAAATCCTCGCCGGCGGCTCGAGCGGGGTGGTCAAGGACCCGTCGGGCCAAGGCTTCAGCGCCATGGTGTGGGACCTCGACCAGACCTCATCGCTATCGCTCTGCGGCTTCTTCCGCGAGCAGAGCGCCTATTGCGAGGTCATGACGCCGGAAGGCTTTGCCGCCATCGCCGCGATCGCAGCGGCGAGCGAGAAGACGCCGCCCGTTTCGCAGGGCGACGATTCAGCGCCGCCCCGCAAGAAGCGCAAGGCCAAGAAAAAGTGATTTCCCCGGCGGATCCCGCTCCGATCCCGATCTCCGTCCTCACCGGCTTTCTCGGCGCCGGCAAGACGACGCTCCTCAACTTTCTCGTAAAAGATCCGATGCTCGCCAGAGCGGCGGTCATCATCAACGAATTCGGCGAGATCGGCCTCGATCATTTGCTCGTCGAGAAGTCGGACGGCAACATCGTCGAGATGTCCTCGGGGTGCCTGTGCTGCACGATCCGGGGCGATCTTGTCGACACGATGCAAGATCTCTTCGCGCGGCGCGACCGCGGCGAGATCGCGGCCTTCGATCGCGTGGTGATCGAGACGACGGGGCTCGCCGATCCCGCGCCGGTGCTGCACACGCTGATGAGCGACCCCCTTCTTCTCTCGCGCACGAGACTCGAAGGCGTGATCACCATCGTCGATGGGGTCAACGGCCCCGCGACGCTCGATCAACACCCGGAAGCGGTGAAGCAGGTCGCGGTCGCCGATCGAATCGTGCTGACCAAGCTCGATCTGCTCTCGGGCCGCGAAGGCGAGGACCAGCTCTTCGCGCTCATCGCCCGGCTCCGGAAGCTCAACCCCGCCGCCCGGCTCCTCGCCACCCACCGCAACGAGGCGACCGCCCAGCGCCTCTTCAACACCGGCCTCTATGATCCCGATACGAAATCGCTCGACGTGAAAGGCTGGCTCAAGGCCGAGGCCTACGACGGCCGCGGCGGGGGCAGGCATCATCATCATGATCACGACATCACGCGCCACGACGATCGCATCCGCTCCTTCTCGCTTAGGGAAGGGCGTGCGATCCAGCCCGCCGCGCTCGAGATGTTCCTCGATCTCCTCCGCTCGTTTCACGGGCCCAACCTGCTGCGCATGAAGGCCATCGTGAAGCTTGCCGACGATCCCTCGCGGCCGCTCGTGCTGCACGGAGTCCAGCACGTGTTCCATCCGCCCGTGCGCCTCCCCGCGTGGCCCGACGATGAGCGAACCAGCCGGCTCGTCTTCATCGTAAAGGATATCGAGCGTTCCTCGATCGACGAACTCTTCCGCGCCTTCACGGACGAAGTGGCGGGAAGCGGCGCGTTCCATACCGATAAGACGCTGTCTCTCGGAGGATAGATGCTGTTCACGAAGTCGGAAATCCGCGGCACAGTGAGCGGGCTGCTCGTCTGCCGCGATCGCGCAAAGGGATTGGAAACGGAGCGGGCCCGCTCGCTCGCTTTGACCTTCGACGGCGTCGAAGGCGATTGTCACGGCGGCGCTCTCGTCAAGTCGGGATCGGATCTCCTCAAGCTTCATCCGCGCGGCACCTCTTTGCGCAACGTCCGCCATGCGACGCTGGTCTCGGTTGAGGAGCTTGCCGAGATCGCCCGCCGGCTGGGCATCCCCGCCCTGCCGGGCGATTGGCTTGGCGCCAATATCGTTACGATCGGCATCCCCGATCTCACGCTCCTTCCGCCCTCCACGCGGCTGCAGTTCCCTTCGGGCGCCACCCTCGTCGTCGATCTCGAGAACGAGCCATGCCGGCAGGTGGCGGACGTCATCCGCAAGCATCACCCCGATCAGGGTCTGGGCTTCGTGAAAGCCGCTCAGCACAAGCGTGGCCTTGCTGCCTGGGTCGAGCGCCAAGGCGAGGTCGCAGTCGGCGATGCGATCACGCTGTGGCTGCCGCCGCAGCGCACTTATGCGCCCGCGCTAGCCGCGCCTGATCCGGAACACGAGAGCATCCCCGCCGCGCTCCATTGAGATGAGCGCGTGGCCCTGCTCGCGGCAGAAGTGCGGCACATCGATCTCAGCGGCGGGATCGGTGGCCCGGAGTTCGAGCACGGCGCCCCGCGGCATCTTCGCCAGTGCCTTCCTGGCCTTGAGAACCGGCAACGGACACAGGAGCCCGCGCGCATCCACGATTTTGTTGCTCACACCAGCCTCGGACGCATTCCAGCACAGTGAGACATAATAACCCCGTCACTCCGGCGAAAGCCGGAGCCCACCTCAACGCGCAACGCGTCTCGGGGACTGATCCATCACGCGGTGACATCGGTCCCGGCTTCCGCCGGGATGATGGGAAAGAGCGTGAGTTCGGCACAAACCCGGCGGCCTGCATTCTTGCGGGCGGGCGAGGCCTAAGGATGGGCGGGAAGGACAAAGCCTTCATCCAACTTGCGGGCAAGCCGCTCATCGAGCACGTCATCGCGCGGCTCGCGCCGCAGACGGGAGCGATCGTCATCAATGCCAACCGCGAACCGTCGCGGCTCGATGGTCTGAGCGTGCCGGTCATCGCCGACTCGGTACCGGACTTCGCCGGCCCGCTGGCGGGCGTCCTGGCCGGGCTCGAATGGGCAGAGGCAAAAAACCTCGAGGTCCTTCTGACCGTCCCGGTCGACGTGCCGTTCCTTCCCGCCGATCTCGTCAAGCGCCTCAGGGAAGCCCGGCGCGGCAACGATGTCGCCTGCGCATCTTCGGGGGGCCGCATGCATCATGTGATTGCGCTGTGGCCCGTTTCGATGGCTCCGAGACTGCGCCACGCGCTCGTCATCGAGAACCTCCACAAGGTCGAGGCCTGGCTTAGCCGCCACCGCGTCGGCATTGCCGAATGGCCGGCCTCTCCCTACGATCCCTTTTTCAACATCAACGCTCCGCAGGATCTCGAACAGGCGGAGGAGATCGCGCGCGGGTTCTTTTCGTGAGCCACAAGGTCATCGGCGTCGCGGGCTTCAAGAACGCGGGCAAGACGACGCTCGTCGAGAAGCTCGTGTCGGAGCTCACGGGGCGCGGGCTTCGCATCTCGACCGTCAAGCACGCGCACCATTCCTTCGATATCGACCATGAAGGCCGCGACAGCTTCCGCCACCGGAAGGCCGGGGCCACCGAAGTGGCTGTCATTTCAGCGCAGCGCTGGGCCATCATTCATGAGCTCCGCGAGCACCCCGAACCATCCCTCGACGCGATCCTCGCAAAGATGGCTCCGGCGGACCTCGTCATCATCGAAGGCTACAAGCGGGACAGTCATCCCAAAATCGAGGTGCGCAATCTCGCGCTCGACCATCCGAAGCTCGCACAGAGTGATCCGACCGTCATCGCGATTGCGGCAAACGGCGACATCGGGGGCGAGCCCGTGCCGGTGTTCGACCGCGATGATGTGAGAAGCCTCTCCGATTTCATCATCGGCAAGATGGATCTCTCGCCATGACCCCGGAAGACGTTCTCGCATTCTGGCGGGCCGCCGGCGAGGGCAAATGGTTCACGCGCGACGCCGTCTTCGACGGTGCGATGTCGGTCAGGTTCAAGGACGCGCTCGCCAAAGCCCGCGACGGCGCCTTCGACGATTGGGCTGAAACACCCTCGGGCGCGCTGGCGCTCGTGATCCTGCTCGATCAATTTTCGCGCAACATCCACCGCGGCACGCCGCTCGCCTTTGCCGCCGATCGCAAGGCGCTCGCGCTCGCCAAAGATGTGATCGCCCGCGGCCATCACCAGGCGATGCCCGCCATCCGGTCGCGCTGGTTCGTCATGCCCTTCGAGCACGCCGAAGACCTCGAAGCCCAAATGCGCGGCGTGTCGCTCTTGCTCACCATGGGCTTCAGCGATCTCGCCTGGTGGGCCAAGGTGCATCTCGACATCATCGCCCGCTTCGGCCGCTTCCCCCACCGCAATCCCATCCTCGGCCGAAGATCGACGCCGGAGGAGCTCGCCTTCCTCGCTTCTGGCGGCTTCGCGGGATAGATCGCGGAAAATCAGCCCTTGAAGGGGACGAGCGGCAGGCCCTTGGTCTCGAGCCCGTGTATCGCGAACAGGCCGCCGGGATTGGTCTGGCCCGCGAGCGACTTGGCATCGCGCCGATAAACGGCCGAGGTGACATAGAGGACATCGAGGTCTTTGCCGCCGAACTCGCAGCAGGTCGGAAGATCGACGGGAAGGTCGATCGTCTGCATGCGCTTTCCTGAGGGATCATAGGCGAGCACCTTGCCGTGGAACGGAACGGTGAGCCAATAGTTGCCGGCCGCATCGACGGTCGAGCCGTCGACGATGAAGCGCTCCTCGGTCAAATCGACGAACACGCGACGGTTCTCGGCCTCACCGGTCGCCGGATCGTAGTCGAACGCCCACACGAAGTTGGTGTGGCTGTCAGTGAAGTACATGGTCTTGCCATCCGGGCTCCACGCCAGGCCGTTCGAGCAGCCGACGCCCGCGACGATTTTGTGTGCGGAGAGGTCGGGGTCGAGACGCCAGAGCGAGCCGGTCTTCGCGGGCGGCTTGCCCAATGCCTCGAACATCGAGCCAGACAGGAAGCGGCCTTGGCGATCCGTCTTGCCATCGTTGAAGCGGTTGTCGACGAGGGTGGATTCGGGATCGACGATGGCATCGAACCTGCCTGACGCCGGATCGAAGAAGAAGAAGCCGCTCTTCATCGAAACGATGAGGCCGCCTTTCTCGCGAACCGAGAGCGTCCCGAGATATTCCGGCGCATACCAGGTCTTGTCGGTCCGGGCCGCCGGATCGGTGCAATGGATCAGCGGCCCGTAGATGTCGATCCACCACAGGACCTGGGCCTTGGCATCCCAGTATGTCGCTTCGCCCAGCTGGGACTTGGAGTCGACGACGCATTCGATTTCGATCATGACGTTTCGCTTTTCGGACTGCCGGTGAAAAACCTGGAACGGAGGGTTGAGGCAAGATCGGAGAAGGCTTCGCTGGCGAGCGACACGGTCACCAGGATCACGACGCCGTAGACGATGAGCAGCGCGCCATTGGAGAGATTGAGCGCCGGGAGGAGCCCCGTGAGGATCGTGAGCACGAAGGCACCCGCTATCGTGCCGACATAATGGCCGGTCCCGCCGAGGATCGAGGCTCCGCCGATCGCGACCGCGGCAATCGAGGTGAAGAGATAGGGATCGCCCATCCCGAGATAGGCCTGCGCGGTGTAACCGGTGAGAAGAATGCCGGCCAACGCGGCGGTGACGCCCGAGAGAGTGTAGGCGGCGATCGTCGTCCTGACGATCGGCACGCCCGAGAACTCGGCAACCGTGCGGCTGGTTCCGAGCGCATAAAGATGCCGGCCGAAGGCCGTCTTCGACAGAAGGAAAGACGCCGCAAGCGCCAGCACGGCCCAGACGAACGCGATCACCGGAATCGAGGCTATCCGGCCGACGGCGAGGTATTGAATGAGCACCGGCGCGGTCGCCTGCGGCGAGCCGCCGGTATGGACCAGGATGGCGCCCTGCAGCACGACGTTGAGCGCGAGGGTCATGATGATCGGCGGTACGCCGAAAAGCGCTATTCCTGCGCCGTTCAGAGCCCCGATGAGGGCGCCGGCAATGAGAATGAGGGGGACCGCGTAGAGAAGCGGCGCATTCTGACCTTTCGCTATCATGGTCACGAGGATCGCCGCGCAGTTCAAAACCCAGGGCACGGAGAGATCGATGCCGCCGCCGATGATCACGAAGGTCTGGCCGAGCGCAACGATGCCGATGAATGCCGCGAGCACGGCGAGCGTCCTTAGATGGGAGCCCGCCAGGAATCCCGGCGAGACAAAGCTCGTGAGCAGCAAAAGGACGATCATGCCGAGATAGGCAAGGAGGATCGCCCGATGACGCGACGTGAGCGACATCAGGCGGCATTCCTCTCGGCCGTGCGCTCGGCAAGCGAGCTCGCCAGAACCGCTGCGAGCAGGATGAGGCCCGAGACGATCGGCTGCCAGTAGCTCGAAATCGAGAGCACGAAGACGAGGTTCCCGATGATCGTCAGAATGTAGGCGCCGACGATCGTGCCGGACAACCCGCCGCGGCCGCCGAAGAGGCTGATGCCGCCGATCACCGCCGCGGCAACCGAGGGCAGGATGTAGTCCTTGCCGATGGTCGGCGAGCCGGCGCCGGTCTGGGTCGTCAGGTAGAGCGCGGCAAGGGCCGCGAACACTCCCGACAGGCCGTAGGTGACGACATTGACGCCGGTCACCGACACGCCCGAAAAATACGCCGATCGCTCGTTGGATCCGGCGGCGCGGATGACGAGCCCGAGGCTCGTGCGGCGGAACCAGGCCCAGAACGCGCACAGAACCACGAGGATCCACACCGAGGTCGAAAGCCCGAGGAAAGCGGTATTGCCGAACCACATCCAGTCGCCCGGCAAGGAGCCACCGTCGATCGGCAGGATCAGGAGCGAGGCGCCCGAGAGGATCGACCAGGTCGCGAGGGTGACGAGAAAAGGCTGAAGCCGCAATATGGAAATGAGCAGGCCGTTCGCCGCTCCGACCGCAAGACCGATTGCGAGAATGATGATCGTCCACGCCGCGGCGCCCCACCAGTTGTCGCCGAATTGGGTGGCCGCGAGGACCGTCCCGAACGAGATCATCCCGCCGATCGAGAGATCGATGCCGCCGCGCAGGAGCACGATGGTCTGGCCGGTGGCGGCGAGGAGCAAGGTCATGGCTGCCGCCGTATCGACGTTGAGCTCGTCCAGCGTGAACACGCCCCCGCGAAGCGAGCCGTAGATCGCCACGAGCACCGCCAGCATGATGCTGGCGACCAGGAACGGCGCGCGGTCCCAAACTACGCTCATGCGGCTCTCGTCTCCATCATCGCCGCGCGGAGAATCGCATCCTCCGAAATCGCATCGCCTCGGAGTTCAGCCGCGATGCGGCCGTTGCGCATGACGGCCACACGGTCGGCGACGTGGACGAGCTCGGGGAGGTCGCTCGAATAGAACAGGATCGCATAGCCCTTGGCGGCGAGATCGCGCATGAGCTGGAAGATCTCGCCTTTGGTGCCGACGTCGACCCCGCGCGTCGGATCGAACAGCAGCAGCACGCGCGCCTGGGTCAGGAGCATCTTGCCGAACACGACCTTCTGCTGGTTGCCGCCGGAGAGCGTGCCCGCCTGCTGCTCGGGTGTCTTTGCCTTGATCCTGAGAAAGCTCATCATCTCATCGACGAGCGCCCTTTCGCGCCGGCCGTCGAGGATGCCGTGCCATGAGAAGCGCGGAATGACCGACAAGGTGAGGTTCTCGCGCACGCTCTTCGACAAGAGGAGACCCTGCCCGCGGCGGTCTTCCGGCACGAGCGCAATGCCGTCGCGCCCCGAAAGGGCCCGCTGCGGCCCGCCCGCAGCCAAGGGCCGGCCCCACAGCTCGATCGCGCCTCGCGCTTTGCCGATGCCGAAGAGCGCCTTGAACAGCTCGCGCTGGCCATGACCCTGGAGACCGCCGACGCCCAGTACCTCGCCTTCGAAGAGATCGAGGTTCACCCCGTGAAGCCGATCGCCGGAGGAGAGCCCGCGAACTCTCAACGCGATCCGTTCGGTCGCCGTCGCCATGCGCTCCGGGTAGAGGCGGTCGAGCCGGCGGCCCAGCATCTCGGCGATGATCTGGTCATCGTCGACCGAGGCCATCTCATGCGTCGCAACCGTCGTGCCGTTCCGGAACACGGTGACCCTGCGGGCGACTTCCCTCACTTCGGGAAGCCGATGCGAAATGTAGATGACGAGCTTGCCTTCAGCGGCGAGCCGCCTCGCCACTCCGAGCAGCCATTCGGTCTCGCGACGACCGAGCGCGGAGGTCGCTTCGTCGAGAATGAGAACCTCAGGGTTGCGGGCGAGCGCTTTCGCGATCTCGACCAGCTGCCGCTCGGCGAGGGTGAGGCGGCGCACTTCGCGATCGGGGCGAATCTCGGGAAACGCATATCGCTCGAAGAGCGCGAGCGTGTTCGCACGCAGGCTTCGCGCGCGAACGGTGCCCATCGCCGAGAGCGGCTCGCGCCTGAACCAAACATTCTGCTCGACGGTCAGGTCCGGAACGAGCGAGAGCTCCTGGAAGACGGCGGAAAAGCCGGCCCGCTGCGCTGCGCGCGGACTAGAAGGCAGATAAGGCGCGCCCTTGAACAGGATCGCGCCCTCGTCCGGTTTCACCGCTCCGGCAAGGATCTGGATGAAAGTGCTCTTTCCGGCACCATTCTCGCCGACGAGCGCATGGACCTCGCCTCTAGCGGCATGGAACTCGGCATGCGAAAGAGCGGCGACACCGCCATAGCCTTTCGATACCGCCGAAGCTTCAAGGAGAGTCATCCGTCTTCAAAGCGCGCGTCCCAGCGGCTCTCGCCGGCTGGGACGCAAAGTGACCCCGGAAATCTGCGTTCAGGAAGCGCCGGCCGCTTCTTCGGCTGTGATCTCGACCCAGTCGGGCGTGATCGGAAGCGTCAATCCGGGCGGCCGGTCCGGGAAGGCGTTCTTGCCGATCTCGATCTTGACGATGTTGGCGTCGGGATAGAGCTTGGATTTCCACTCGCCGCCATTGGTCGCGAGGAAATCGCCCTTGATCAGGATGTGGCGATCGCTCGGCTTGGGCTTGCCATCGAGAATGTCGACGGCAAGACGAATGGCCTCCGAGGAAAGAAACGCCGGGTTCGATCCGAGGATGCAGGCTGCCCCGGGCGTCTGCACGCACGTGACCGCCGCGGTGTTGTAGGAAAATGCCGTGACGGGCACGATCTTGCGTCCGGCATCCTGCAGCGCCTTGATCGCGCCGACGCCATAGCCCTGGGTGAGTATGCCGTCGACCTCGGGATGAGCGGCGAGCAGGCTGGCGACGCCGGCCTGCTCGGGTCCGAGCGCATACTCGCCATTGTAATTGCCGATGACCTTGATATCGGGAGTTTTCTTGAGCACGTCGAGATAGCCGTTCTCGAGCTGCGCCGAGATTGGTGCCCCAGCGAGCCCGCGGTCGACGAAGACCTGGCCCTTGCCGCCGAGCTGATCGGCCATCCACTCGGCGAGCACCGCCGGAATGCGGTTCCAGTCGGACTCGAGCGCATAAGCGCAAGGCTCGCTCACCACCTGGTCGAAGCTGATGACCAAGATGCCGGCGTCGCAAGCCTTCTTGATCGTCGGATTGAGGGCCTCGGCCGAAGAAGCGTCGATGAGGATCGCGTCGGGCTTGGCCCTGATGATGTTGTTGAGCGAGTTGATCTGCGCCTGGGCCGTGTTCTCGACGTTCTCGATCTTGAGATCGACACGGCCGGCGAGCGGACCCTTGTTGACCGAGACCTGAGCGACTCGCTCCATCTGCTGACGCCAGTCGTTGCCGACGAAGTTGTTCGACAGATAGATCGTGTATTTCTTGCCTTGCGCGACGGCGCTGGATGTCATCGAGCCGAGAACGAGCGCGGCGGCGCAAACGGCACTCGCGAACAATCCGGTCAGGCGTTTCATTATTTCCTCCCTTGCGAAATGCCTTTGGCGGCTGAGGATGATACCGGTACCATGCGCTTCTCGGAGCGGTCAACCATCAGCGATGGATTGAGAAGGGATGAGGGCGGATCTCTCGGGCCAGGTTGCATTCATAACCGGCGCCGCGGCCGGCATCGGCGCCGCAATCACCAGGCTTTTCGCTGCGAATGGTGCGGCGGTGATCATTGCCGACATCAACGAAACCGGGGCCAAGACTCTGGCCGCGCGCTTGCCGCGCGCCATTTCGGTCGGTCTCGATATCAGGACTGAAGCAGACATCGCCCGCGGCCTTGAAGCCACGCTCGCCGCCTTCGGGCGCTTGGACATCCTCGTCAACAATGCCGGCGTCAATACGCTGGAACATCGCGTGGACATCGACGCGTTCCCGATCGAGGAATGGCATCGGATCGTCGGCATCGATCTCGACGGCACATTCCTGGTGAGCCGTGTCATTTCTCCGCAGATGGTGCGCCAGGGAAAAGGCCGGATCATCAACATCGCTTCGACGGTGGGATTGTCGGCTTTGCGGCTGCAGAGCCCGTTCGTCGCCGCCAAGGCGGGCGTGATCCACCTCACCCGCTCGATGGCGCTCGAGCTCGCGCCCAAAGGCGTTCTCGTCAACTGCATTGCGCCCGGCTCGACGCTGACCGAGGTGACACGCAAGCTTTTCTACAGCGACGAAGGCTCGTTCCATGAGCGGGCGGCAACCTTCATGAAATCGATCCCGCTCGGCCGGCCTGCCGAGCCCGAGGAGATCGCGCAAGGAGCGCTCTTCCTCGCCTCCGATGCGAGTTCGTACGTCAATGGCCATTGTCTCGTCATCGACGGCGGCTGGACCGCCGGATTCATGATGTGAACCGGATTAAATCAGGCCCTAAACCGACCGCAAGCCCGCCACCCTGTCGATGGATCGATGGGCTCAGGACGTGTCTTCGGCGAGCGCGTCTCTCGCCAGCGCGTGACACGTTCTGAGCACCCAATCGATTTCCCCCTTGGGCTTTTTTCGGTGGCCGGGCGGGGGGCCGGGGCGCAAGGGCGAGGTGAACTTCGCACCTTCCATGCTGGCGCGCCGTGCTTGCCAGCGCGCCAGGCGCATGGCTTGGCGCGGCAGGTCCTCGAGCGCCCGCTTGATTGCCGCGAGACGGCGGCCGAGGCGCAGCGCAGCAACCGTGCCATCCGGCTCCGTGACTGGGCTCGCGAGGGCCCGATGACGAAACAAGGGGACGAGCGGACTGGCGCCGTGAATGAAAATGCGCGGCTCCGCCTTGACGACGGCGCTCTTGCCGCGCGCCGGCCCAAACCGTTTGCGCGCATCGAAGAGCTGAAACGACACCCGCCCACCGCCCCTGCCGGCAAGCGCAAGCCCCGCCGGCATCGGGCGCAGTGGCGGCAGCTTGGCCATGAGCCCACGCGCCGCAATGACGATGAGGCGGCGCACTGCTGCTTCCGCCGGGCGCAACACCTGAAGCATCGCGCGGTAGGTGGGCCGCGGCAACCGCGCCACGACGCCGTCAGCCGCAAGCCCCACCATGGCGATGAGCGCCGCCACGATGCGGGTGAGCGCAGTCTGGTTGACCGCGATGGCACGGGCCCAATCCATATCTACCTCCTGCCACACGGCTAGAACATAATAAGAACATTGTCAAGGGTTATGCACACTGGGAGTGTGTAGGGTGAGACGGGAGTGCATCGGCCCTGCAGGAGAAAGACAATGCGCGCCACTCGAGCCGTGAAATTTTCCGGCATCAATGTGGTCATGAACCCGTTCATCGTGAACGGCGGCCGGTACGCCGTGACGATGCAGGCATCGGCTTGGGATGACGGCGGAGACCCGCCAATGCCCGGCAACGTCACCCTCGAAGCTCTTGGTCCCGATGGCTCGACATGGTTTCCCGTGTCGGACGCGTTTAGCAGTGACGGTTATACGGCCGTTGATATACCGCCCGGCCAATGTCGCCTTGCAATCGACATTTGCGACCGGCGTCAGCGCTTTGTTGCGAGCATGCCTGTTGGCGAGCGACGCTCAGGCTCGTTTCGGAATGTAGTTGATCACCCGATCAAGAAAGTAATCGAGCCACTGTGTCTTGTGATGCTCGTATTGGAGAAATGCATGTGAC
>JBJMRA010000151.1:0-17101 GCA_045802365.1 Hyphomicrobiales bacterium
CTAGCCCTTCCTTTGCAGGTGCTCTTCGAGGCGCGGCATGATCTCGACGAAGTTGCAGGGCAGGTGCCGGTAATCGAGCTGCGCCTTGAGGATGTCGTCCCATCCGTCGCGGCAGGCGCCGGGCGAGCCGGGCAGGCAGAAGATGTACTTGCCCTTGGCCACTCCGGCCGTCGCGCGCGACTGAACCGTCGACGTTCCGATTTTCTTGAACGAGATCATATGGAACGCGACCGAGAAGCCCTCGATCTCCTTCTCGAAGAGCCCCCGCATCGCTTCGACCGTGACATCCCGCCCCGTGAGCCCGGTGCCCCCCGTCGAGATCACCACGTCGATGTCGTCGCGGCGGAGCCAGCCCGATACGCAAGTCCGGATCGTTTCGATGTCGTCCTTGACGATCTCCCGAGCTGCGAGAGTGTGACCGGCTGACGTAAGCCTCTGCGCGAGGGCATCGCCCGAGGTGTCGTTCGCGGCCGTGCGGCTATCGGAAATCGTGAGCACGGCGATCCGGACGGGGATGAAGCTACGGGTATCGGCCATCGGATCGATTGTAAACGGCGAGCCGAGATGCCTCAACGCCCCGGATCACTGTGCATCGAGCGCTTTCCTGAGCGACAGGAGATCGCGCCAAGCGAGCCGCTTGTGGGCGGGATTGCGCAGGAGATACGCCGGATGGAGCGTCGCGAGCATCGGGATCGTGACCTCTCCTGTTGCGAAATCGAACCATTTCCCGCGCAGCTTGAGGATTCCGTCGGTTCGCCCTGAGAGCCGCTGGGTGGGCGTCGCGCCGACGCAGAGGATGGCGCGCGGCTTCAGGATCTCGATCGTTCGCTTGAGGAACGGCAGGCACATGAGCGTTTCCTGTTCGGTCGGCGTGCGATTGCCGGGCGGGCGCCAGAAGATCACGTTGGTGATGAACGCCGCTTGCGCGGGATCCTCGGCATTCCTGGAAAGCCCGATCGCTGAGAGCATGCGATCGAGGAGCTGGCCCGAGCGGCCGACGAAGGGCTTCCCCTGGAGGTCCTCCTCCCGCCCCGGCGCTTCCCCGATGCACATCACATGCGCTTGGGGATTGCCGTCGCATAGGGCAAGCTGCGTGGCCGTGCGCTTGAGCGGACAGGCATCGAACTCCTTGAGCGCCGCAATGATCTCCTTGAGCGTGCGGCAGGCGGCCGCGATGGCCTTGGCATCGTCGACCGCGTTTCCCGTGGGGTTGACGAGGGGCGGAGCGGCAACCGCCGGCTCGCGCGGGGACAATTGAACGGCGGGCGTCGACGGGACGGGCTGGAACCGATCGATAGCCTGATCGGCGACGATCTCGTCCGCGCCCATTTCGACCAGCCATTCGATGAGAGCGGCCGCTTCTTCGCGTCTCATTATTCCGCAACCGCCTCTCGGCTTGTGCCCTTGTCGAGGCCGTTTATAACAGGCTCGAACTCGAGCCGGGAGATCGCCTTGGAACAGGTGGCGCGCGAGACCATGGAGTACGACGTCGTCATCGTCGGCGCCGGCCCGGCTGGCCTTGCGGCGGCGATCAGGCTCAAGCAGCTTTCGCCCGATGTCTCGGTATGCGTTCTCGAGAAGGGGTCGGAGGTCGGCGCCCACATCCTGTCGGGCGCGGTGATGGACCCTCGCGCACTGACCGAGCTCATCCCGGACTGGAAGGAGAAAGGCGCCCCGCTCACCACGCCCGTGACGGAAGACCGCTTCTACGTGCTGGGGCCGCAAGGTTCGGTCAAGTTTCCGAACGCGCTCATGCCGCCGCTCATGAACAATCACGGCATGTATGCGGGTTCTCTCGGCAATCTTTGCCGCTGGCTTGCGGGCGAGGCCGAGGCGCTGGGCGTCGAGATTTATCCGGGATTCGCCTGCTCGGAGGTGCTCTATCGAGAGGACGGGTCGGTCAAGGGCGTGGTCGCCGGGGTGTTCGGCATCGCCAAGGATGGGTCCCATAAACCCGATTACCAGCCTGGCATGGAGCTCCACGGGAAATACGTCTTCATCGCCGAAGGCGCCCGCGGCTCGCTGGCCAGGGAGATCCAGGAGCGCTTCAACCTGCGTGAAGGCTGCGACCCGCAAAAATTCGGCTTGGGGATGAAGGAGCTTTGGGAAGTGCGCCCCGACGTGCATCGGCCGGGGCAGGTCACCCATACGATGGGCTGGCCGCTCGGGCTTTCGACCGGCGGCGGCTCGTTCATGTATCACTTCGACCAGAATCTGGTGTCGATCGGCTTCGTCGTGCACCTCAACTACGGGAACCCGTATCTCTTCCCCTACATGGAGTTCCAAAGGTTCAAGCATCATCCGCTGATCGAACCGGTTTTACGGGGCGGGCGGCGGGTGGCCTATGGCGCGCGCGCCATCACCGAAGGCGGGCTGCAATCGGTGCCAAAACTCTCATTTCCCGGCGGCGTGCTCATCGGCTGCGCGGCGGGTTTCGTGAACGTGCCGCGCATCAAGGGCTCGCATAACGCGATAAAGACGGGAATGCTCGCTGCCGAGGCGGCGGCAGCCGCGCTGAGCGCCGGACGCGAGGGCGACAAGCTGGTCGAATACGAAGCCGCGTTCCGCCGGTCGTGGGTCCACGAGGACTTGCGGAAGGTGCAGAACGTGAAGCCAATGTGGTCGAAGCTCGGCCTGATCGGCGGGCTGGCGCTCGGCGGCGTTGATATGTGGATGAACGAGCTCTTCGGAATGGGGCTCGGCCGGTGGCGGCATGGCAAGCCCGATCACGCCACCCTCAAGAAGGCCTCGGAGTCAAAGCCGATCGCCTATCCCAAGCCCGACGGCGTCATCTCCTTCGACCGGCTCACCAATCTCGCCTTCTCCGGCACCAATCACGAGGAGAACGAGCCCTCGCATCTGAAGCTCAAGGATCCGGCGGTGCCGATCGCCGTGAACCTGCCGAATTGGGCCGAGCCCGCCCAGCGTTATTGCCCGGCCGCCGTCTACGAGGTGATCGAGGAGGAGGGGAAGGGGCCCCGCTTCCAGATCAACCACCAGAACTGCGTCCACTGCAAAACCTGCGACATCAAGGACCCCTCCCAGAACATCGTCTGGGTGGTGCCTCAGGGCGGTGAAGGACCGAACTATCCCAACATGTAGGACCAAGACTCACCGAAACGGACGCTAAATGTTAGCGGTCCATTTACGTCCGGGCTGGAGACTTTGCGGATACCCACAAAAAACCTCATTCTCGACCGATGGACGCAGCGCCGCCGCCAGTCGGGTGAGCGGCGTAACGATGAGAAACCGCCGAGATGCCCATGACGTTTGCCGCCCGGATCGCTCCGGTGTTTGCCCTGCTTCTTTCCGCCAGTCCGGCCCTGGCGGGCTACGAGTTCTCCGATGCGAGCTCATCGCTGTCCGGCAGCTATCTCGCGGGCCGCTACGCCGGGAAGCTGCGCGACATGGACCTCGCGACGCGATACTTCGAGCAGGCGCTTCGCGACGACCCCAACAATCCGGTGCTGATCGAGCGCGTTTTCGTGTTCTCCCTTTCGCAGGGCGACATCAACGCCGCCGAGGAATATGCGACGCGGGTTCTTTCCTTCAACAGCCAGCACCGGATGGCGCGGATCGTGCTCGGGCTCAGAGACCTGCGTCTCAGGCACTATCCAGAAGCTCGCGAGCATTTCAAGAAATCCGCCTATACGCCGATCGGCGAGCTGACCTCGACCTTGCTTATCGCCTGGAGCTACGCCGGGGAAGGCAACCAGAAAGAGGCGCTGAAGACTCTCGACGCCCTGGACGCGAACGATTCATTCGCGAACTTCAAAGCCTTTCATGCGGCGTTGATCGCCGACTACCTCGGCCTGCCGCTGCGAGCCGAGGGGTTCTACAAGAAGGCTTACGAGCAGGCGGCGACTTCGTTGAGAGTGGTTCAGGCCTACGGCAATTTCCTCGAGCGCACCGGCCGGAAGGAGGAAGCCGGCAAGGTGTACGGACAGTTCCTTTCGACCGCCGAGCACAACCCGCTCGTTCGCGAGGCGCTCGCCGGCATCGACGCCGATCGCACGGTGAAGCCGCTCATCTCTTCGCCGCTCGCGGGGGTGGGCGAGGGTCTGTTCTCGATCGCCTCAGCTCTCTCCGATGATCAGGGCATCGACGTGGCGCTTATGTACGCCCAGCTCGCGCTTTCGGTGGACGCCAATCATGATATCGCGCTGACGCTCCTCGGCGATCTCTACGAGGAAATGGAAAACTATCCTCGCGCCATCGCCGCTTATGATCGCATTCCGCAGGGGTCGCTGTTGCGCTCCAACGCCGAGATCGAGGTGGCGATAAACCTGCAGAAGCTCGGCAAGAGCGATGAAGCGAAAGCCCGGCTGAAGACGCTCCTCGCGAAGAATCCGCGGGACTCCGAGGCCATCACCACTCTCGGCAACATCTATCGCAACAACGAGGAGTTCGCAGACGCGGCCGCGGCCTACTCGCAGGCGATAGCGCTCGTGCCAATTCCGACCCGCAGCGACTGGACGCTTTTCTACTATCGCGGCATCTCCTACGAGCGCATGAAGCAGTGGGACAAGGCCGAGGCCGATCTTCGCCGCGCCCTGGCCCTCGAGCCGGACCAGCCGATGGTCTTGAACTATCTCGGCTATTCGATGATCGAGAAGAGGATCAACCTTCTCCAAGCGATGGACATGGTGCGCAAGGCCGTCGAGCTCAAGCCGAACGACGGCTATATCGTCGATAGCCTCGGCTGGGCGCACTATCAGCTGGGCGAGTATGATGATGCCGTGAAGGAGCTCGAGCGGGCCGTCGAGCTCAAGCCCGCCGACCCCGTCATCGCCGATCATCTGGGCGATGCCTATTGGCGCGCGGGACGTCAGCTCGAGGCGCGCTTCCAGTGGCAGCATGCCAAGGACAACAAACCCGAAACTGCCGATCTCGCGAGGATCGAAAGGAAGCTCAAGGACGGGCTGGCCGAAGTGCCGCCGGTAACCCCGGTAGAGAACAAGTCCGATCAGACGAAGGGTTGATGCCCGGGGCGGTAACCGAGGCCGCTCGCGCCAAGGTCAATCTTACCCTCGCCATCGTGGGCCGGCGTTCGGACGGCTATCATCTTCTCGATTCGATCGCCGCCTTCGCCGATATCGCTGACCGGCTCGAATTCGAGAAGTCGTCCTCCTTCGAGCTCTCGATTGACGGCCCGTTCGCCGCATCTGTCCCCAGTGACGGCTCCAATCTGATCGCCCGCGCGGCCCGGGCTCTTTTTACCGAACTTCCCCCCGTTCGCATCGATCTCGAGAAGAACATCCCGGTTGCAGCCGGGCTCGGCGGCGGCTCTGCCGACGCCGCAGCCACCCTGCGGGGCCTCGCGAAGCTCTTCGAGCTCAATGCCCCCGATCTTCCAGCCGTGGCCGCCGGGCTCGGCGCCGACGTGCCGATGTGTCTGTGCTCGACGGCATGCCGCCTCACCGGAGCAGGGGAAGTCGTTTCGCCGATGCCGCGGCCCCGTCCGCGTCACGCCCTTCTGATCAACCCGGGCGTCAGCCTTCCAACCGCAGCAGTGTTTCGAGAGTTGGACGCAAGCGCTACTCGATCTCGCCGGCGATGCCGGAACGACCTCACCGCGCCGGCGATGCGTCTGGCGCCGGTGATCCGTGACGTCCTCGACGAGCTCAAATCCCAGCCCGGAGCCACCGTGGTCCGAATGTCAGGCTCGGGGCCGACTTGCTTCGGACTGTTTTCTTCGGCCAGCCAAGCCGATTATGCTCGCTTCAAGATAAACGCCGCGCACCCGACTTGGTGGTGCCGCCGGTCGGTGTTGACGTAGTGGACGCAGTGGACACGATCATTGCGAAGCATGGCGGATATCGGAGGCTCAGGAGCTTCCAGATTGCGCAGCTCGTCTATGACGTGACCGTTCGGTTCTGTGGCAGGTACATCCCAAAGGCCAGCCGCACCCACGATCAGATGGTCCAGGCTGCGCGAAGCGGTGTGCAGAACATCGCCGAAGGCAGCCAGGCAAGCGGCACATCGAAGAAGATGGAGATGAAGCTGACGGGCGTGGCCCGCGCCAGCCTGGAAGAGCTGAAGCTCGATTATGAGGATTTCCTCCGCCAGCGTAGACTGTCGCTGTGGCCCAAACACGATCCGCGGCGGCAGGAGCTGATCGACTGCCGACCGGCAAGTGTTGAAGAGGTTGCTGCCTGGGTAACCAAGTCCAGATCGTCCACTGTGTCCACTTACCCCGAGATCGCCGCTAACGCAGCCCTCGTCTTGATAGCAGTGTCAACCGCACTTCTGGACCGACAGCTCAAGGCCCAGGCCGCCTCCTTCGAAACGGACGGCGGCTTCACGGAGCGACTCTACAGAACACGAAAGAAGAGACGCGATGCTGCACCCGCTTGACCCTCTGACCGAACAGGAAATCGAAAAAGCGGCCCAGATCGTCAGGGCCGATGGCGCGCTCGGGCGGGAAGCCTGGTTCGAGACGATCGCGCTCGAGGAACCCTCGAAGGCCGAGCTCGAAACAGCCGCCCGCCCGCCCCGGCGCGCCGCGGTGTGCTGTTACGACCCCGAAGCGAACAGGACGAGCGAGGGCCTCATCGATCTCGATCGCGGCGCGCTCGATTATTGGAAGGCCCTCGAGGGCGTTCAGGCCCGCATCGTCGCCGATGAGTTCATGATGGGCGGCGAAGTCGTGAAGAAGGATCCGGCCTTCATCGCGGCCTGTGCCAAGCGTGGCATCACGGATATGTCGCAGGTTCTGGTCGAGCCTTGGGCGGCCGGCCACTTCGGATTGGCCGAAGAGGAAGGCGAAAGGCTCGCTTACGGCCACTGCTGGGTTCGCAACCAAGCGGGCGACAACCCCTATGCGCGCCCCATCGCCAATCTCCATCCGATCATCGACTTGAGACGGATGGAGGTGCTGCGCATCGATGACTTCGGCGCCCATGCGCTTCCGCCCGAATGCGCGCCCGTTCGCATGACCGAAGGCTTGCGGAACGATCTGAAGCCGCTCGACGTCGTCCAGCCCGAAGGTCCGAGCTTCGAGGTCGAGGGCAATCTCGTCCGCTGGCAGAAGTGGCGCTTTCGCGTCGGCTTCCACGTGCGCGAAGGGCTCGTGCTGCACACGATCGGCTACGAGGACCAGGGGCGGCTCCGGCCGATCATGCACCGTGCGTCGCTGGCCGAGATGGTGGTGCCCTACGGCGATCCGACGGGCGGCTACTTCCGCCGCAATGCCTTCGATACGGGGGAATACGGCATCGGCCAGTTCCTGGATTCGCTGAAGCTCGGCTGCGATTGCCTGGGCCACATCCGCTATTTCGACGCCGTCAGTCACGATTGGAACGGCAAGCCCAAGACCATCGCCAACGCGATCTGCATGCACGAGGAGGACTATGGCGTCCTCTGGAAATTCACCGACTGGTCGCGCGGCGAATCGACCGTCAAGCGCTCGCGCCGTCTCGTCGTGTCGACGATGTCGACGATCGGCAACTACGTCTACGGGTTCTTTTGGTACTTCTATCAGGACGGCACGATTGGGGTCGAAGTGAAGGCGACCGGCATCCCGCTCGTCTCCGGGCTCGCTGCCGGCGAGCGGTCGCAATACGGCGCGCTCGTCGCGCCCTCGATCGATGCCCATGTCCATCAGCATGTCTTCTCGTTCCGTTTCGACATGTGCGTCGACGGCGAGCGCAACGCCCTCACCGAGGTGAACTTCAAAGGCCGTCCGATGGGTCCCGGCAATCCGCATGGCAATGCCATCGCGATCACGGAGACGCCGCTCAAGAGCGAGCGCGCCGCGCAGCGGGTGATGGACCTTGCAGCGGCGCGATACTGGAAAGTCGTCAATCCGAACGTGAAGAACGCGTTGGGCGAGCCGGTGGGCTACAAGCTCGTGCCGGGCGCCAATGCGCTGCCGTTTCTCGACCCGGCCTCTCCGGTCGGCAAGCGCGCGGGCTTCATGTTCAAGCACTTCTGGGCGACGCAGTTCGCGCCCGACGAGCTTTATCCCGCCGGCAAATACCCAAATCAGCATGCGGGCGGCGACGGCTTGCCGCGCTGGACTAAGGCCGACCGCTCGCTCGACAACGAGAACATCGTCGTCTGGTATACGCTCAACTATCACCATCTTCCGCGGCCGGAGGACTGGCCGGTGCAGCCTTGCGTCTATGCGTCCTTCCATTGGATGCCCTCGGGCTTCTTCGATGCCAATCCAGCGCTCGATGTGCCTTCCCCGGCGCTGCGAGCGCAGTGTTGCTGACGGCGATGCGGCGGCCCTGGCTCGATTGGCATGCGCTTATGGAGCTGGCGCGCAAAGAATCGGTGCTGATCGTCCTTCTGCTGATCATTTCCGGCCTTCTGCTCGGTTTTGGCAGTCTCGCCGAAGAGGTTCTCGAGGGCGATACGGCCAAGCTCGACGAGCACGTCATCGGACTGTTCCGTGACCCGGCCGATCCCTCGCGGCCGCTCGGGCCGGCCTGGCTTCTGGAGGCGATGCGCGACTTGACCAGTCTCGGCAGCACGCTTTTTCTGGCGCTCGTGTTCCTGCTCGTGCTGGTCTATTTCCTCATAGCCAGGAAGAAGGCGGCGGCTCTTTTCTTCGCCGTGGCGGTATTAGGCGGCCAGGCGGTGAGCACCCTTCTCAAACTGCTGGTTGATCGCCCCCGTCCGCCGCTGCCGGATTGGGCTCCGCGCGTCGTCACTGCGAGTTTTCCGAGCGGCCATTCGATGCTCTCCGCCGTCACGTTCCTGACCATCGGGGCGCTGCTCTCACGGGTCGAGCCGCGTCCGGCGCTCAGGGTCTATTTCGTGGCGGTGGCGGTGTTGCTAACGGTGCTCGTGGGTGCGAGCCGGGTCTATCTCGGCGTGCATTGGCCGACCGATGTTCTCGCCGGCTGGGCGCTGGGCTCCGCCTGGGCGCTCATCTGCTGGACCGCGGCGCTGTGGTTGCAGGGCCGGGGCAAAGTCGAGCCGCCGGGCTGACTTGCCGCGCCGGCGGTGGGCGCGTTAACCTCACCGGAATGGAACTCGACGCCGTTTTCCTCTCACGCCTGCAGTTCGCCTGGGTGATCGCCTGGCACATTCTGCTGCCCGCCTTCACGATCGGCCTTGCCTCCTACATCGCCGTTCTCGAGGGCCTCTACTTCTTCACCGGGCGGGAGAACTGGTTCCGCATCTCGGCCTTCTGGACCAGAATCTTCGCTGTGTCGTTCGGCATGGGCGTGGTCTCGGGAGTGATCATGCCGTTCCAGTTCGGCACCAATTGGAGCCGGCTCACCGACGCCGCCGCCGACGTCATCTCGCCGATGATGGCCTACGAAGGCCTGATGGCGTTCTTTCTCGAAGCCTCGTTCCTGGGCGTACTCCTGTTCGGGCGGAAGCTCGTGCCGGCTTGGGCGCATTTCTTCGCAGCGCTCATGGTCGCCTTCGGCACGCTGCTCTCGGCCTTCTGGATCCTGTCGACCAACTCGTGGATGCAGACGCCTCAGGGCTACGAGCTCGTCGGCGGCCGTTTCAAACCGGCGGACTGGCTCGCCATCATTTTCAATCCGTCGTTTCCCTATCGCCTGCTCCACACGGTCACCGCCTTCTACATCACCACCGCCTTCGTGGTGATGGGCGTCGGGGCATGGCTTTTGCGCCGCGGCCGCGCCATCGAGGATGCCCGCACCATGATTCGGATGGCGCTGAACCTCCTCATCGTGATCGTGCCGTTGCAAATGATCCTGGGCGATCAGCATGGGCTCAATACGCTTAAATATCAGCCCGCCAAGCTCGCCGCGATCGAGGGTCTCTACGAGACGGCGAAGCCCGTTCCGTTAACGTTGTTCGGCGTGCCCGACGATGAGGCGCAGGTGATGCGCTACGCGTTCGAGATCCCGGTGCTCGGCAGCCTCATCCTGACTCACTCCTGGGATGGGGCGATCAAGGGCCTGAAAGAGTGGGCTGTCCAGGATCGGCCGCCCGTCGCGCTGCCGTTCTACGGCTTCAGGCTCATGGTCGGCATCGCCTCCATCATGCTGTTCGTGGTGATCGCCGGACAGGTCCTCAGGTGGCGCGAGCGGCTCTGGGATTCGGTCTGGTTCCTGCGGCTCTGCCAGGCGGCGGCGCCGCTCGGCTTCCTGGCGGTGATCGCCGGCTGGATCACGACCGAAGTCGGCCGGCAGCCCTGGACCGTCTACGGGCTCCTCCGGACGGCGGATTCCGTCTCGCCGTCACTCACTCCGGGTGACGTCGCTGTTTCACTCGCGCTCTATGTCATCGTCTACCTCATCATGTTTCCGGCGGGGATCGCATTCATGGCAAGCATCGTCCGCGAAGGCCCGCGCGAGGAGGACGCCGTCCCCGATCCGATCGAAAGCGGCAGGCCTAATCGGCCCTTCGAGGATGCCGCACGGCCAAGGATCGAAGGCTGAGCCATGGTGCTCGATCTCGTCCCGATCTGGACCGTGCTCCTGGCGCTCGCGGTCTTCTATTACGTGGTGTTCGACGGGTTCGATCTGGGGGTCGGGATTCTCTACGGGTTTGCGCCCACCGATGCCGACCGGCCCGTCATGATGAATTCGGTGGCGCCCGTCTGGGACGGCAACGAGACTTGGCTCGTCTTCGGCGGACTGGGTCTCCTCGCGGCGTTTCCGCTCGCCTTCGCGATCATCATCCCGGCCGTCTATTTCCCGATCCTGATCATGCTCCTGGCGCTCGTGTTCCGCGGCGTCGCATTCGAGTTCCGCTTCAAGCATCCGCGGCTCAGGCGCTTCTGGGACCGGGCTTTCTTCTGGGGATCGGCGGTCGCGACCTTCGCGCAAGGAGTCGTGCTCGGGTCGTTCATCAGCGGCTTCAACGTCGAGGGCAGGACTTTCGCCGGCACCTCACTCGATTGGGTCAGGCCATTTGCGCTCATGACCGGCATCGCCTTGATGTTCGGCTACGGACTCCTCGGTGCGGCGTGGCTCGTGCTCAAGACCGAAGGAGATTTGCAGGACTGGGCGCGCCGGGCAGGGCGCGTGTGCCTCATCGCGGTCATTCTGGCGATCCTCGGGGTCAGCATCTGGACGCCGCTCGAGAGCGAGGCCATCGCGCGGCGCTGGTTCACATGGCCCAATATCGCGTTCTTGTCTCCGGTGCCGATTGTCACCGGCCTTCTCGCCATCGGCGAATGGTACGCGCTCAAGAGCCGGCACGAGCTTTTGCCTTTCCTGGGCGCGACCGGGCTTTTTCTCATGTCGTTCCTCGGCCTTGCGATCAGCCTGTGGCCGATGATCGTGCCCTATCACTATTCGCTGTGGCAGGCCGCCTCATCGGAAAGCACCCAGGCCTTTCTTCTGATCGGCACCCTGTTCCTGCTGCCGGTCATCCTCATGTACACCGCTTGGTCCTACTGGGTATTTCGGGGCAAGGTCCGCGCCGGAACGGGCTACCACTGACGGAGGTGTCAGTCGAAGGGGGTCCGGCAGGGGTGCCGGCCGCCGTCCCGTCCAAGGTAGGTGTCGCTCCCGTTGTCATAGGAGCGGTAGTGCTCGATGCACCACTCGACATGCGCATCGCTGCCCTCGGTGTAGCCGCCCTCCGCCCAGTCGAGATCGTGCCAGGTGCCCTCGAATATGCCGCACGAGCCGCATGAGCCCCATTTGAAGGCGAGCCCGGGGCCGTACCACCAGGGTCTCGGATACCACCATCCGTCGTAATAGTAGGCGAAGGGACCGTACCTGTAAGGCATCCGCGGCCCGGTATATTTCCAGGTATGGGAGTGTACGGCCGCGGGCTCGATGAGCGCCGAGGGGGCGGGTTGGATATTCGGCGGGGATACGGCGTGGGCCTGGCCACAGAATGGCAACAGACCGAGAATACCAATGAGGGCGGCGCGCATGACACCATACTGCCTCGTCTTTGGGGCCGGCGAAAGAGGTCCCCCTTGCATGAAAGACTGGAAATCCCGCCCTCAATTGGACATTGTAGTCGAGATGCTGCGGTATCTCGCTCTCCTGGTGATCGTTTTGGCGTTGCCCGCGGCGGCCACCGAGCTTCCGGGCCGCTATGTTCTGGAGAAAGCGCCCACTGGGTATCTGCGGATCGATTCGGAGACGGGCGCCATCGCCAGCTGCCGGGCGGAAGCGGGCGTGTGGGTCTGCGCAGATTTGGCCGGGAACTGCTGCCGACCCGGACCGGATTGCGGACGTGCCGAGCGCAACGACAACGTTGCGAAAGCCTTCAAGATATTCGCCGTGTGGCTCGACCGTTTCGTCCTCTTCGCCCGAAGCATTGCCGGATAGCGAGGACGACGCGTCCAATCGCAGCGCCATGAAGGCAACTTTCGTCCGCAAGCGTACGCATCGTTGAACGACACGCTCAGTGCGGCAATGATCGGTCATGTCCAAGGACGAGAACGCCCGAAGCTCTCTTGCACCCAGACGAGAGGCAATTGCGAATGCTGAGCGCCTCATCAATTGTGTCGAGCTTGAGCCGCTACGGGAGCCAATCACACATCGCGATCTGGCCTTGGCAAAGCACGACCTCGCCACGTCGGAGGTAAAGATCGGGCGACAGGCAGAGCTGATCGCGCGCCTTCGCGCGGAGGGCAAGCGGACCGAGCAGGCCGAAGCCCTGGAGCTGGAGATGAAGACGGTGCTGTGGCACCAGCGCGGCTTGGTGTTCGAACTCCGCAGGTTCCTGGGGCGAGCCAGGTAGCTCGACCGTACCTCAGCTATTCTGGCGAGCTGATCCGATGAGCCGCTCGTACTCGCGTTCCGGCACGCCATAGCAGCCGTCTGCCCACTCGATCAGGCCTTCGCGATCGATCACCTCGATCTGCCCTCGATCGCTCCTGATCATGCCACGACCTACAAGAGCGTGAATGGCATCCGTCACGCCTGCGCGTCTGACCCCGAGCATTATCGACAGAAACTCGTGGGTGAGCGGCATCATCGGCAGATCGATCCGATCTTGGGCCATGAGCAACCAACGCGCCAGCCGCTCCTCGATCTTGAACCTTGCATTGGCAAGTGCGGTCTGACTTGTCTGGATCAGGAAGAACTGAACGAAGTTGAGGAGCGATGCATGCAAGCTACCGCTCTGTTCCATGGCTTGTCGAAGGCCATCGGCTGCCATCCGGCGCGCGTGCCCGGCAACCTGCACATAGGTTCTGTTGGGAGACCTGTCCGACCCGAGGAGGATCGGGAGCCCGGTCATGCCTTCACGCCCGGTCATGCCGACTTCGATCTGATCGTTCCCCCCCCCGTTAACCGTCGAGATGATCCCGCTCTCCGGGAAGTAGACGTGCTCGATCGGCTCGTTTGGATTTTCGACTTCGAACTTGACCGGCGTCTCAACGGTATCGAGATGCGGGTCCAACAGCTCGCGGTCGCTGTCCGAGAGCGCTGCGAGCAGGCGGTTGGATGAGGGATAGTTGCTGAGTTGGGCCATGGGCTCCTCCCGTTTGGGGCAGGAGCACATCGTGTCTCTTTGCCGTCCGCGCCCGAGGCAGTCTGCGAACGATGACGGTATCATACGCGTCTGAGAAACAATAATATAGATCTTTCGAGAGCAGTATTATTCTTGTTCGAAATCGTACAGCATGTTGCCCCTAACGCTACTCTGCCCAATAGTGGAGATCATTGGCGGTTCGATTGGGCGAGCAGCACCCAGCTTCCGCCGATGGTCACAGGGACCCCGATGGTGCGCTTCGAACCGCAAGGAATGATCCAACTCGCTGTAGTGCTGAATAATGTGTGCCACTCCTTAGAAAAGCGAGCCGGGCAGCCCGTGAGCCGCGACATGAAGGAGCTGCTCGCCAACCGTATCCTCGCGGCGTTCGATGCGGGCATCACTGATCCCGAAGTGCTGAGTGCCGATGCACTAACCTGTGCCCCGGTGAACGCGGAGAGACGCTAGCCAGCCTGCCCAGGGGCAGCTCCTCTTCCGGCCCTGCCGAGCCCTGTGGCCGAACTCGCGGGCCGAGCGTGGCCATAGGCAAGAGCCTGTCACGAAAGTCACGAACCCGCCCGTCACGAAACGAGTAACGAAACGTGCTGCCGAAACCGAGGAGTGCGTCATGTACGGCGTGCAGCTGTGGCCGCACAACCCCGCATATGGTCCGTACGATTACAACCAGCTTCGCGCCGCGGTCTGGTTTTTCCGCGACGTGGAAAACTGGTTGTCGCTGAGCCCCGCGGGGAAGACCCCCGGCTCGCGAGCGACCATCATCCGGTAGAACGTGCGCCCGCTCGCCGAGTGGGTGAACGACTCCCCGCTCGACCTCGATGGGTCAAGAAAGTCTATGGCCTCGTGCACCACCATCACACGTTTGCTTGAGAAGAACCCGGACGCCGAGTGCAAGATTCCGGTCTCGCCGAAAAACGATGAACCTTGGTGACGGTGACGACCTCACCCTTTGCCGAGCCCGCAGGCGGGCTCCGGGGCAACACCCGGGCGGATGCGCACACAGAAGCGCCTAGCACCCCGCAAATGCGCACACATAGCGCACACGGTGAAGAAAAAGGGCTTAGCCGATTCAGCTAAGCCCTTGTTTTATTTGGCTCCCCGGGCCGGACTCGAACCAGCGACCCAGCGGTTAACAGCCGCTTGCTCTACCGACTGAGCTACCGGGGAATATGGAGCCGCCTATAGCAAAGCTTCGCCCGCGATGAAACCCCCATCGAGCCCGTCTCGCAAACCATGCATCTGGGCCTATATGAGTGGCTAAGGTAAGAACACTCAATGCACCAGATCACTTTCGCAGGGCGCACTCTCCGGCTTCCCCGCAGCCGCTGGGTCAGGACGACGATCGGGGCCGTGCTGGTGATCCTGGGCCTCTTCGGCTTTCTGCCGATCCTGGGCTTCTGGATGATTCCCCTCGGCCTCTTGATCCTGTCGGTCGACATAGCGTCCGTCCGTCGTCTCCGACGGCTCGCCACCGTGAGGCTCGGGGCCTTTCTTAGACGGCGCGCTCCGCGCCTCGCCCGTATGCTGGGCTACACTGTTGCCTAACGCTCGCACGGGGCAGGGCGGGATCAAATCGGCCTGATCGCCGGGAACGACCTGCCACCGTCGCACATTGACGGGCCGAGGAGTTGAAGCATGAGTTGATGGCATACCCTCGGCGGGTGTCCGAGGGAGTTTCCGGAGATGCATGCTCGCAACCCAAATGGAGCGGCAGCATCGGTGAACGTCGCTTTCCGCATCCGTTTGCACATACGGTTAGAAGGATACGACGATGATGCTGATCCGCTCGCTTGTCAGTCTTCCCGCCCTGGTGATCGCCGCTTCCGTGGCGCAAGCCGAAGTGCCTTGCATGCCCAAGGAATCAGCGGTTTCGGAGATCATGGGTCCACGCTATTCGGAACTTCCCCTCTTCGAGGCGACGCTTCCGAACCCCAATCAGACGGCCGACTCCAATCAGCCCGAGGTGCTGGTCACGGTGTTCGCCAATCCATCGACGGGAACTTGGACCATGATGGTGTCGCCGAACGGAAAGGTGTCCTGCCTCATCATGGCAGGCAAGGACTTCCGCCCCGCCACGATCTCGCGCGTCACCGGAAAGATGTCGAGCCTCGAGTGAGCCTCGCCTAGCACCGCAGTCGCCGATCCCCCGCCGCGCTTCGGCTTGACGAAGGCCTGTGAAGCGGGCTGTATAACGATAAACAAGGTTGCGAAGGGCGGGGGTGCGGGTGTCGTATTCAGCAGGCGAGCGGGTTCCCGCCGGTGTTTATCCGATGCTGTTCGCGCTTTTCGCTGAGGATGGCCGGCTCGACCGAAACGCAATGCGAAAGCAGGTCGAGGCCCTCATTGGGGCCGGCGTTCACGGCATCGCCGTCCTGGGACTCGCGAGCGAATCGAACAAGCTCAGCGCCGAGGAGCGGCGCGACTTCATCCGCTGGGCCTCGGAGGACATAGCGGGCCGGGTTCCACTCTCCGCCACGATTCCGGGCGCGAATGCCGCCGAGCAGGTGAGCTTGGCAAGGGTTGCGCTCGATCACGGAGCGGCGTGGCTTGTCCTGCAGCCGCCTCCAGTGACCGGCGTGTCACCCGCCGCACTGGGGAGGTTTTTCGGTGAGGTCGCGCGTCAGATCCCCGCGCCGATCGGGATCCAGATTGCACCGGAATATTTGGGCAACGCGATTTCGGTTGCCGATGCGCTCGAGCTCAATCGCCAACATTCGAACCTGTCGATACTCAAGGTCGAGCTGCCGGGCTATGCCGTCACGGAGTTGTGCGCGGCGGCCGGCGGCCGGTTCTCGGTGCTCAACGGACAAGACGGGGTCGACATGCCGGATTCGATTCGCGGAGGCGCCGTGGGATGTATTCCGGGCGGGGAAGCCGCCGACGAGCTTGCAGCGATCTACGATGACATCAAAGAAGACTCGCGAGAGGCCAACGCGCGGGCCGACCGGCGCTACAAGGAGCTCATGCCGCTCATTGCTTTCCTGATGCGCTCGATCGATATTTTCCTCACCTATGGCAAGCCGATCCTCTGCCGCAGGCTCGGCCTGCCCGACTACAACGGCCTGCCGCGGAGCCCGTCGAGCGCCATCACGGATGCGCGGCTTCGGGTTGCCGAGTACTGGTCCCGTCATCTCGGACCGTTCTGAGATCCCGACGGCGCAATGACGTGACAAAGCAGGGCGACTCTAGGATGCTGGAGGCCTGAAGCAATCCAGGCGAGCCCGTCCGCCCTGACATGAACCGGCAAGTCACCCTGAAGGACGTCGCCCAGCGTGCGCGGGTGTCGGTCACGACCGTATCGAACGTCATCAACGGTAAATTCTATCACGTGACCGAGAAGACGCGGGCACGCGTACAAGCGATAATCGACGATCTAGGCTACAAGACGAGTCTCCCCGGACGATCGCTCAGGCTCTCCCGCAGGTTTACCATCGGCCTCATCGTCATCGACCCGAGCCCGACCTTCATTGCCGATCCCTACACGACGTTCCTTGTTGCAGGACTGAGCAATACCCTGAGCCGCAAGGGATATGGGCTTCTACTGCAAGGCACGACTCTCGCCGAGCTCTCCGGGGTTCTCATGCTGCGCCACAGCCTCGTCGATGGGATTTGCCTCTTTCCGTCCGGAACGGCGCGGCAGCGCCGGGCCGTTTATGAGAAACTGGCCCGTCATCGGGAGCCGCTCGTCATTATTCAGGATGGTGTC
>JBJMRA010000152.1:0-7235 GCA_045802365.1 Hyphomicrobiales bacterium
ATTCTCCTCATTCTGGCGGTCGTCGCCGATCAGCTTCGCTTGCGCGTCATCGCCGAGCTCAGGGATTGAAAAAGAGGCAACAATGACGATCATCAATTGCGACATGGGCGAAGCCTTCGGGCTCTACCGGATGGGCGACGATGAGGGCATCATGCCGCTCATCACCGTCGCCAACGTCGCCTGCGGGTTCCACGCGTCCGATTTCAACCACATGCGCGCGACCGTCAGGCTCGCCAAGCGGCATGGCGTGAAGGTGGGCGCTCATCCTTCCCTGCCGGATCTTCAGGGCTTCGGCCGGCGCGAGATGAAGATGCCGCGCGAGGAGATCGCCAACTGCATCATCTATCAGGTGGGCGCGCTCACCGGTTTCCTCAAAGCAGAGGGGATGGCGCTCAACCACATCAAGCCGCACGGCTCGCTTTACGGAATGGCGGCGCGCATGGAGGAGGTGGCGCAGGCGGTCTCAGACGCCGCCGATGTCTTCAAGGTGCCGCTCATGGGAATGGTCAACACGCTTCATGAGAAGGTCTATGGCGCGCGCGGCCATCGCTTCATCGCGGAATTTTACACCGACCTCGATTACGCGGACGACGGCGGCCTTATCATCACCCGCGAGCACGAAGCGAAGGACCCGCGGGATGCGGCCGCGCGCTCCGTCAGGGCGATCAAGGAGGGCAAGGTGCGCAGTATCGGAGGGAAAGACGTGCAGGTCAGGGCCGACGCCATCTGCGTTCACTCCGATACGCCGAATGCGGTTGCGATCGCTGAAGCGGTGCGCGATGCGGTGAAGCCTTATCTCGAAGCGGCGTGAAAGCGGGGGTATTTCGGATGGCAACCAAAAACATTCTGTCGCCGCTGCCCGGCACCTTCTACCGCAGGCCAAGCCCCGACCAGCCGCCCTACAAATCCGAGGGCGACAAGGTCGCGATCGGTGATGTCATAGGGCTGATCGAGGTGATGAAGTCCTTCAACGAAGTCAAAGCGGATATTGCCGGGCGCATCACCAGGTTCGTGGCCGAGAACGAGGACGCGATCATGGCCGGCCAGCCTATCGCCGAGGTCGAGGGGTGATGGTTCCCGTCCTTTTTCCTCCCCCTGCAAGGGGGAGGACCTAGGTGGGGGTTCTCTCCGCGAACACCAGACGCGCGGAGAGAACCCCCTCCTTTATCCTCCCCCTTCCAGGGGGAGGAAGGCGCCTCGGCTTAGGCCCTCGAGAGATCGTTGAACGAAATCTTATCCTCCCTCTTTACGGGGGAGGTGCCCGCGCCAGCGGGCGGAGGGGGAAGACTGGTATACGGATTCCCGATCTTTCATGGCTGCGAGGATGGCATCGCAGACGCCCTCGAGACTTTGGTCGATGTCGTTGTTCCAGAAACGCAGAGTCAGGAAACCCGCGCGAGCGAAGTAGTCATCGCGCTTCCGGTCTCGTTGTTGTCCTTCGTGCTCGCCATGCTGCCAACCATCGACCTCGATGATCAGCTTCCGCCCGACATTGACAAAATCGAGGATAAACGGCCCCGCCACGGCCTGCATCCGGAAATGGCAGCCGAATTCCTTGTTGAAGGCCTTGAGCTGGAACCAAAGCCTGACTTCATGTTTCGTCAGCGCCTTACGCATCTGGCGCGCGCGGACGCGAAGATCGACTTCTCCCGTGTTCATCGCGACAGCGTTTCAGAAAGTGCGCGCATTCGCAGCGCCCCCCTCCGTCGCTTCGCGACACCTCCCCCGAAATGGGGGAGGAAGGAACATTCGGGGCTGGCGGTGAAGATCCGCAAACTCCTCATCGCCAATCGCGGGGAGATCGCGGTACGGATCATCCGAGCGGCGCGCGAGCTCGGCATCCGGACGGTCCAGGCCCACAGCACGGCTGATGCGAACTCGCTTGCCGTGGCGCTCGCCGATGAGGCGGTCGAGATCGGACCGCCGCAGGCGGTCAAGTCCTATCTGAACCGGCAGGCCGTGCTCGACGCGGCCCGCACGTCGGGCGCCGATGCCGTTCATCCGGGGTACGGCTTCCTCGCCGAAAACGCCGCTTTTGCCGAAGACGTCGAGAGAGCGGGGCTCATCTTCGTCGGGCCGAAGCCCGAGACGATCAGGCTCATGGGCGACAAGGTGGCCGCCCGCAAAGAAGCCGCGCGGGCCGGAGTGCCGACAGTTCCCGGCAGCGAGGCGCGGGTCGATGCGCCCGACGCCGCGCTCGTTCTCACCGATCGGATCGGCTTCCCGGTGATGATCAAGGCCGCGGCGGGCGGCGGCGGCCGCGGCATTCGGGTCGCGAACACCAGAGAGGAATTCGAACGGCTGATGCCGCAGGCCCGGGCGGAAGCGCAGGCGGCCTTCGGCGACGGCGGGCTCTATATCGAACGCCTCATTCCGCATGCGCGCCACATCGAAGTGCAGATCTTGGGCGATGGCTGCTCCGTGATCCACTGTTTCGAGAGAGAATGCTCGCTTCAGCGCCGCCGTCAGAAAGTTTGGGAGGAGGCGCCATCGCCATCGCTCTCGCCCGATATCCGCGAGCGCTTGTGTTCATCCGCAGTCGCGCTCGCGGCCTCGGTGAACTATCGCGGCGCCGGGACGCTGGAATACCTCTATGACGAGGCGAGATGCGAATTCTACTTCCTCGAGATGAACACGCGCATCCAGGTCGAGCATCCGGTCAGCGAGTTCATCACCGGCATCGATCTCGTCCGCGAGATGATCCTCATCGCGGGCGGCGAGCCGCTGCGGCTCGGGCAGGGCGACATCAAGATGCGCGGTCACGCGATCGAGGTCAGGATCAATGCCGAGGACCCGGCCCGCGATTTCGCGCCGTTTCCGGGAGTCGTCAGCGAGCTGCGCGTGCCGGGCGGCAATGGCGTGCGGTTCGATACCATGCTCTACCGCGGCTACGCCATTCCGCCGTTCTACGATTCCTTGCTCGGCAAGCTCATCGTCTGGGACGATACGCGCGCGAGCGCGCTTGCCAGACTCGAGAGGGCGCTCGGCGAGCTCGACATCGCGGGGGTGAAAACGACGAAGCCGCTCTATGAGGCGCTTGTCGCAGACGCCGATATTCGCGCCGGAAAATTCGATACGCAGTGGCTCGAGCGCTGGCTTCTGGTCAATGGATCGAAACTCGAGGGGGCACGGGAGGTGGCATGACCATTCGCTATTCCTACGGAGGAGACGAGCACATCTTCGTCGAAGTCGACGAAGCGATGTCGCTCGAGGCCTTCTTCATGAGCCTGTCGCTCACCAATGCCGTGCGGGAGGCAAACATGAAGGGGGTGACCGAAGTATGTCCCGCCAACGCCTCGATGCAGGTCAAGTTCGATCCCGATCTCATCAGCCCGGAAGACATGCTGGCGGAGCTCGAGCGGCTCGAGGAGGCGGCTGAGAAGTCCGAGGCGGTGCTGAAGACCCGGATCATCGAGATCCCGGTCTACTACAACGATCCGTGGACGCGGGAGACGCTCATGCGTTTTCGCGAGCGCCACCAGGATCCGAAGAGCACCGACATCGAATACGCCGCCCGCATAAACGATCTCGGCGGCATCGACGGGTTCATCGAGGCGCATTCGGGGGCGCCTTGGTTCGTCTCGATGGTGGGGTTCGTCGCCGGCCTGCCGTTTCTCTATCAGATGGTCGACCGCGGCCGGCAGATCGAAGTCCCGAAATACCTCCGCCCACGGACGGATACGCCGAAGCTGACGGTCGGCCACGGCGGATGCTTCGGCTGCATCTATTCGGTGAGAGGAGCGGGCGGGTATCAGATGTTCGGCATCACGCCCATGCCGATCTACGATCCGAACCAGAAGGTCAGTTACCTTCGCGACTTCATGTGCCTCTTCAATCCGGGCGACATCGTCAAGTGGAGGCCGATCGGGCGGGAGGCCTACGATGAGGCGGTGGCCGAGGTCGAGGCGGGCCGCTTCACGCCCCTCATGCGCGAGGTCACCTTCTCGCTCGATGAGTTCAACAAGGACATCGACGGCTACAACCGCAAGCTCGACGAGGCGCTCCATGGCAATTAGGGTCAGATCACCGGGGCTGTCGACCACCGTCCAGGACCTCGGACGGCCGGGCTACTATCATATCGGCATTCCGCTCTCGGGCGGGATGGATCGCTTTTCGCTCCGGCTCGCCAATGCGCTTGTCGGGAACGACGAGGATGCGGCCGTGCTCGAGGCCGTGTTCATGGGCCCTGAGCTCGAGTTCACGGCCGATGCGACCGCGGCCGTGACAGGGGCCGAGCTGCCGCCCAAAGTCGATGGCGAGCTCCACGAGACCTGGACGGCCTTCAGGATGAAGAAGGGCCAGGTCCTCTCGTTCGATTATCTGAAGCGGGGCGCGCGGGCCTATATCGCGGTCTCGGGCGGCATCGATGTGCCCGTCGTGCTCGGAAGCCGGTCGACCTATACGCTGGGCGCGCTCGGCGGCCACAAGGGCCGCAAGCTCGAGGCCGGCGACGAGCTCCCGGTCGGAAACGAGGCGAAACCCGCAAAGGAGGGCCGCTTCGTGCCAAAAGAAGCGCGGCGGGAGATTTCAGGAGCGGCCGAATTGCGTGCCATGCCGGGCCTCTACTGGCATCGCATCACGGAGGCATCCGGGCGCAACTTCTTCGAGGACACATGGAAGGTCGCGCCCGAAGCCGACCGCATCGGCTACCGCTTCCGGGGCGGCCGGCCGCTCGAGTTCGTTCCCCGCCGGCAGCCCTTCGGAGCGGGGTCCGATCCCTCCAACATCGTCGATGCCTGCTATCCTTACGGCTCGATCCAGGTGCCGGGCGGCACCGAGCCGATCGTTCTCCATCGCGACGCCGTATCGGGCGGCGGGTACATGATGGTCGGAACGGTGATCTCGGCCGACATGGACCTGATTGGCCAAATGCAGCCGCACACGCCCGTCAAGTTCGTTAGGGTCGATCTCGACCAGGCGCTCGCCGCCCGGCACGAGCGAACGCGCCTGCTCGAAAAAGCGAGAGCCGCGCTGAGCTAAGACGATTTCTCCCGCAGCTCCGTCGCTCGCGGCTTCAGGCCGTTGAGCACGAGCGAGAGGATCGTCTCCTCCGCATCGGTGAAGTGTGCGTCTCCCTCGCCCAGTATGGCCCTGATCTGGACGCCGAAGTCGGCATAGGTCTGGGTCATCGCCCACAGCGAGAAGATCAGGTGATAAGGCTCGATCGGCGCGATCTTGCCTTCCGCGACCCAGGCGCGAATGACCTCAGCCTTCTCGTCGACGAGCTCTTTCAGCGGACCGGATAGGAAACGGGAGATAGCGGGCGCACCATGGAGGACCTCGTTGGCGAAAAGCCGCGACGCTTGCGGATTCTCGCGCGACATTCGCATCTTCTCACGAATGTAATCGGCGATTTCCGAGAGGGGATCGCCGTCCGCCCGCAGCCGCCTCAGCGGCGCGAGCCAATCGGCGAGCGTCCGCTCGAGGAGGGCGACGTAGATGTCCTGCTTGCGGCGGAAGTAGTAGAGGAGATTGGGCTTCGACATTCCGGCGCGGGCGGCGATCTGGTCCACGGTCGCGCCCCGGAACCCATAGGCCGAGAAGACTTCGAGTGCTGCATCGAGAATGAGCTCGGTATTGCTCGTCCGAATGCGGGTGTCCCGCGCGCTCCTCGTTCCGAGCAAGTCCATAGCGCATCGTCATAATTGTTGATCGAATGGTCAAGAGCGCATAGCTTCGGGCCGCCGGCGTCACAGAAGAAACCTGGGGAGGTGGAATGGCGGCCGTGATCGAGGCTCGCGGCCTGAGCCTGACCTTCGAGACGGCGGACGGACCGGTCTACGCGCTCGCCAATGTCGATCTCACCGTGAACGAGGGCGACTTCGTCTCGCTCATCGGTCCCTCCGGCTGCGGAAAAACGACACTTCTCAGGGTCATCGCCGACCTCGAGCGCTCCTCGGGCGGCGCCATGACCGTGAACGGGATGACCCCCGACGAGGCGCGGCGCAAGCGCGCCTATGGCTACGTCTTCCAGGCTCCGGCCCTCTATCCCTGGCGAACCGTCGAGAGCAATGTGAGCCTGCCGCTCGAGATCATGGGGTTCAGCGCCGACGAACGCCGCCGCCGGATCGCATGGAATCTCGAGCTCGTGAATTTGAAGGGCTTCGAACGCAAGTATCCTTGGCAGCTGTCGGGCGGGATGCAGCAGCGGGTGTCCATTGCCCGCGCTCTCGCGTTCGATCCGAAGCTGCTCCTCATGGACGAGCCTTTCGGCGCGCTCGACGAGATCGTGCGCGACAAGCTCAACCAGCAGCTCCTGGCGCTCTGGGACAGGACCAAGAAAACCGTCGTGTTCGTCACCCACTCGATACCGGAAGCGGTGTTCCTGTCGACCAAGATCGTCGTGATGTCTCCTAGGCCCGGGCGCATCATCGACGTGATCGAATCCAATTTTGCTCCCGGGCGCACCCTCGATTTCCGGGAAACGCCGGAATTCCTCGAGGTAGCGCATCGGGTGCGCGAGGGCTTGAGGGCCGGTCATTCCTATGACGACTGAAGCGCTCCCGCTCAGAACCTCGCCGGGGCGCGTTCGCACGCTCGCGGGCGGCAGCGCTCTTCCGGTCGCGATCATCGCGCTGGTGATCCTGCTCATCTGGTATGCCGCCGCCATTCCGATGAACGCCGTGCTTGCGGAGCCGAAAATCGAGGCAGCCGGCGGCGGGCTCGGCATCGCGGCGGCGATTTCATGGAACCTGGACAGGCCCGTCTTGCCGGCACCGCATCAGGTCATCGTGGAGCTGTGGAACACCATCGTCACGATCGCGCCCTGGCGGCCCCGTTCGCTCCTCTTCCACTGCTGGGTGACGCTCTCTTCGACTCTTCTCGGTTTCGTGTTCGGAACCCTGCTGGGCGTCGGGCTCGCGATCGCCATCGTGCATGTGCGCTCGCTCGAGAAGAGTCTCATGCCCTGGATCATCGCCTCCCAGACGATCCCGATCCTGGCGATCGCGCCGATGATCATCGTCGTTCTTGGATCGATCGGGCTGACCGGGCTCGTGCCGAAGTCGCTCATATCGATGTATCTGTGCTTTTTCCCCGTGACCATCGGCATGGCCAAAGGCCTGACCTCGCCCGACCCGATGCAACTAGACCTCATGCGGACCTACAATGCGACGTCGGCTGAGGTGCTTTGGAAGCTGCGGTTGCCCGCCTCCGTGCCGTTCCTCTTCGCATCGCTGAAAGTGGCGATCGCGATCGCGCTCATCGGGGCGATCGTCGGGGAATTGCCGACCGGC
>JBJMRA010000153.1:0-7283 GCA_045802365.1 Hyphomicrobiales bacterium
AGATCGGCATTGATGCGCGCAACGATCGCCTCGTAGCTGTAGTTCCCGTCCTGACCGAACGGGACTTCCCGCAGGAAGAAATAGCGGACTTGGTCGACCCCGTATTCGCCCACGAGATCGCCGGGCGAGATGACGTTGCCGACTGATTTCGACATCTTCTCGCCTCTGTTAAACAGGAAGCCGTGCGCGAAGACGCGCTTGGGAACAGCCAGCCCCGCCGAGATGAGGAAGGCCGGCCAGTAGACCGCGTGGAAGCGGACGATGTCCTTGCCGATGACGTGCAGATCGGCCGGCCAATATTTCCTGAGCGGGCCGTTTTCGTCCGGAAATCCTGTAGCCGAAAGATAGTTCGTGAGGGCGTCGACCCAGACGTACATGATGTGCCCCGGCGCATCGGGAACCGGGATGCCCCAGTCGAAAGTGGTGCGGGAGATCGAAAGATCCTGAAGCCCGCCCTTGACGAAGCTCACCACCTCGTTCCGCCGTTCGGGTGGCCCGATGAAGTCCGGTTGCTCTTCATAGAGCGTCAGAAGCCGATCCTGGTACCAGGACAATCGGAAGAAGTAGCTTTCCTCCTCGATCCATTCGACCGGCGTTCCCGTCTTTATCGCATGCTTGCGGCCTTGGCGTTCCTCGAGTTCGTCTTCACTGTAAAAGGCTTCATCGCGCACCGAGTACCATCCGGCGTAACGGCCGAGATAGATATCGCCATTGGCCGCCATGCGCCGCCAAAGCTCCTTCACCGAGGCATAGTGGCGAGGCTCGGTCGTGCGGATGAAGTCGTCGTTCGAGCAGTCGAGCTCCGCCGCCATGGCCTTGAAGAGCGGCACCATCTCGTCGAGGAAGGCGCGCGGATCCTTGTTCTGCCTGGCGGCGGTCTGCTGGATCTTCTGCCCGTGCTCGTCCGTTCCCGTCAGGAAGCGGACGTCATAGCCGTCGAGCCGTTTGAATCGGGCGAGGGCATCGGTCGCCAGCACCTCGTAGGCATGACCGATATGCGGCGGGCCATTCGGATACGAAATGGCGGTGGTAATGTAGAATGTGCCCTTCTCGGCCACGGCGCTCGCTCTTGACGATTATGCCGCCCGGGCGGCCTCCTCGAGGGTGGTCAAGGCGTCGAGGACCGTCTGGCGGCGGTCAAGGTTTAGGGCATCGGCCTGCCGAATGGAATGGCTGACGGCATCATGGGCGTTCGCCCACCCAGCGCCCCTCCCCGCCACTGCAGCCTCGCGAGCGCGCCTCGCAGTCCAATCGATGAGGAGCTCGCAAAACAAAACAAACTCGGCTGCCGTGCCGCGGCTCTGAAACACGTCGGCCACGGCGAGCTTGGTATCGATGTCGACGAATTGGGCTCGTTCCATGCGGGCGGCGAACTGGTCGAAGGCGCGCGCCCCCGCTGAGTTGACGATCTCGAGAGCGCGTCCGGGACTCCCGCAAGAGAGAGCGGCGGCTTTCCGTGCAGCGTCGCCATCTAGTCCAAGCCCATTCAGAACCTCGATCGTGTCCTGTTCCGATATAGGAGGAACGGGGAGTTCGACGCACCGCGAGCGAAGGGTGGGGAGAAGACGGCGCGACTGATGGCTGACCAGGATGATCAGCGAGCGGCCCGGCGGCTCTTCGAGCGTCTTGAGCAGTGCATTGGCGGATTCGGCATTCAGTTCGTCGGCGGCATCGACGATGCATATCCGCCAGCCACCGGCGGCCGATGTCCTGCCGAAGAACTCTCCCGCCCGGCGCACGTCGTCGACCGCAATCTCGGTCTTTATATTGCCGGTCTTCGGATCGAAGCGGCGCTCGACGACGATGAGGTCCGGATGGCCTCCGGAGGCGACAAGACGCGAAACAGGCGTGCCGGCGGCAACGCCGAGCGACTGGTTCTCACCGAGGGCTTGGTTGGTGGGGTGGTGCAGCATGAACCGCGCCAGCCGGTAAGCAAGCGTAGCCTTGCCGATCCCGCGCGGACCGGAAATCAACCAGCCGTGATGCATTCGCCCCGAGAGATACTGCTTGAGCAGAACGCGCTCGGCCTTCTCGTGTCCTTTGAGGATCGCCCGCCTTCGCGGGTGATGCATGCCGTCTCGGGGATCGGCGTCCCCGTCACCGCTCATGCGAGACCCGCAAGCGGGGCGACCGTGCGCCAGATTTCATCGGCGACTTCGTCGCGCTCGCGGCCTGAATCGATGAGGCGGCAGCGCTCGGGCTCGCGCCGCGCGATCTCGAGAAAGCCCTCCCTCAGCTTCTGGTGATAAGCGAGGCCCTTGCGTTCGAACCGGTTTTCGCCCGGTTGAGCCCTGCCTCGGGCACGCGCCAGGCCTTCTTCGGCATCGACGTCGAGGATGAGGGTGACCGTCGGCCGATCGGCGCCCACCACCTGTCGCTCGAGCAGATCGATGAACTCCATGTCGCAACCACCGGCCACACCTTGGTAGACGCGTGTCGAATCGATGAACCGGTCGCACACGACGACGTCGCCCCGGGCGAGCGCCGGCTTGATCGCTTCTCTCAGATGCGCGTCGCGAGCGGCGTAGTTGAGAAGGGCCTCGGCGGTCGCCGACCAACGATCGGGACCGCCGGTCACGAGCAGCGTCCTCACCTCCTCCGCGCCCGGCGAGCCGCCGGGCTCGCGGGTCAGGAGCGTCGCCCGGCCGCGCTTGATCAAGCGTTCGGCGAGCCGGCGGGCATGCGTGCTCTTGCCCGTCCCCTCGCCGCCTTCGAAGGTCACGAAGAGCGGGGCCACGTCACCCGCCGAAAGCCAGGATGAGCAGGCTGTCGAAAGCCTTTTTCCACATCGACTGGGTTACCGGCACGTCCTGCGCCGTCTCGACCGGAAACTCCGAGATGGCCTTGCCGTTGACCAGGAAACGGACTGTGCCGACCTTCTGCCCCTTGCTCACCGGAGCGATCAGCGGCCCGGTATACCGAAGGTCGGCCTCGACCTGCTCTTGCTCGGCCGGAGAGAGAAGAATGCGCACCTCATCGGGCGTGACGAGGTCGACGGAGCTCGCCTCCCCTCCCCAAACCCTCGCACTCGCCACTCGCTCATTCGCGGCGTAGGCCGTTACCGGCTTGAACTGACGGAAGCCGTAGTCGAGGAGCTTCTGGGCCTCACGCTTGCGCTCGGCGACGGACGAAAGGCCGGCAATGACCATGATCAGCCGCCTGCCCTCGCGCACCGCCGAACCGACGAGATTGTACCCCGCCTGACGGATGTAGCCCGTCTTCATCCCGTCCGCTCCGGGATAGTCCTGGAGGAGCGGGTTCCGGTTCTTCTGGGTGATATTGTTCCAGGTGAAGGATTCCTGACTGTAGTAATGATAATATTCGGGGTAGTTGGCGATAATGTATTGAGCGAGTATCGCGAGCTCGCGGACAGTCATGCGATGCTCGGGGTCGGGCAGGCCGGTTGAGTTCTTGAAGACCGATTTGGTGAGCCCGAGCTCCCGAGCGCGCCTCGTCATCTGCTCGGCAAAGGCCTCTTCCGATCCGGCCATACCCTCGGCGATCGCGATGCAGGCGTCGTTGGCAGACTGGACGATCACGCCCTGGATAAGATCGCTGAGCTTCACGCGCGAGTTGAGCTCGGCATACATCGTCGAACCGCCTGAAGCCGCTCCGCCCCGCCGCCAGGCGTTTTCCGAGATCAGAAATTCCTGGTCCATCGTGAGCTTGCCGGCCTTCAGGGCGTCGAAAACCATGATCATGGTCATGAGCTTGCTGGTGCTCGCAGGCTCGATCAGGGCATCGGCGTTCTTTTCGAAGAAGACGGTCCCGGCTCGCGCATCGATCAGGATCGCGTTGGGCGCGGTCGTCTCGAACGCCGGTGATTGCGCGAAGGCGCCCGACGCCGCGAAGGCGAGAGCGAGGATCGCCGACAGTGCGGCAATGAGCCGTGAAGAGCCGGACATGCCGCTCGGAAGCTACTGATCCCGAGCGCTGAAATCAATCGCGCGGTTTTAGAGCGTCCGGTGCGAAACGATCAGCCGGGCGTCGGCGTGCCCCGCATCGACGACCCGCTGGAGCGCGGTCTCGGCCTCACCCTGATCGGCGAGAGGGCCGACGCGCACGCGGTAAAGCACGCCGACCGCGCCTTCGAGCGGCATCACCTCGACGGGTCCGAGACCCGCGAGCTCGAGCCGCATCTTCTCGGCATTCTCGGGATTGGAGAACGAACCCACTTGGACGAAGTAGCCGGACTGCCCGAACGGTTCCGTGCGGGGGCCGAGCGGCTCGAAGGGCTGCACCGGCTCGGGCTCGACTGCGGCGACCTCGGTTCGCGGCTCCATCGGCTCCTCGGCAGGTTCACTGACGGCCGGCGGGCGTGCCGGTTTTTCCTTCCGAAGCGCCGCCACCATCGTGGGTCGAGACGGCGCAGCCCCGCCCCTGACCTCGGCCATCATCTGACGGACCGGCGTGCCGCGCTCGAGCTCGCGATTAAGTAGGGCGAGCTGCGTTCCCTTGTCGTTGAGGGGCGCGGGTCCGATGTATTGGACGCGGACCTTGGCCGTGCCCTGCCCTTTCATGCCGAGGACCTCCGCCGAGCGCTGCGACAGGTCGATGACTCGGGTGCCGACGAACGGGCCCCGGTCGTTGATCCTGACGATCAGCTCGCGGCCGTTCTCGAGATTCGTCACCTTCGCGTAGCTCGGCAGCGGCAGCGTCGCGTGCGCCGCCGTCGGGTAGTTCATATCAAACCATTCGCCGTTGGATGTTTGGCGGCGGTGATAGTCCGGTCCATACCAGGAGGCGATGCCGACCTTGTCGTAATCGGGCTGGTCGCCCGGCCGGAACCACGTCCCGGCAACCTGATAGGGCTCTCCCACGACATATCGCCCGCCGCCCTTGGGGAGCGGGCCATTCCCGGGATAGCGGGGACTTCCTACTCCCGCAAAAGGACTTTCGGCATGCTTGGCCGCGCAACCCGACATCAAAAGACCGACCGCGACGGCCAATGCTGCCGCGCAGAAACCATGGCGCATTCTTCCCACCACCGGACGAGGGGCCCCCGCAATCCCCGTCCCCCCGTTTTCACAGGTGAGCCGTAAACGTCCCGTTGAGCCGTATGATCAATGATGGGTTAATGCCGCGGGCGAGCCCTACTGGTTCGCAGAGGAGTCCGACTTCACGCTCTTCTTCGGCGGCGGCGGGGGCGGCGGCAGGGGCGGTGATGATGGCTGCACTTTCCCCGTGTCGGATTGTGCATTGGTGACGGCGGGCTTTTCCCCCGCTGGATTGCTCACCGTCTCTTGTTTTGGCTCGGCCTTGGGAGCGCTCGCTCCCGTTTTCGCATCGGATCCGCTAAGCGCCGCGGACAGTCGCTTGATGTTCGCCGCGGAGCTCTGGTTCCCCTCTGCGTTCGCCTGCTTGTAATAATCGAGCGCCTTCTGGCGGTCGCGCTTGACGCCCCAGCCCATCTCGTAGAGACCGCCGAGATTGTTGAGGCCCCAGGGGTCGCCCTGCCTCGCGGCTTGCTCGAAGAGCGCGAATGCTCTCGCATAGTCGCGGGCCACCCCTTTGCCGTTGAGATACATGAGGCCGAGATTGTTCTGGGCGGCTGCCAAGCCGGCATCTGCGGCCTTCTTGTACCACTCGACCGCGCTCCCATCGTTCTGCTGGATGCCGAGGCCGTGCTGGTAGCTGTAGCCGAGCCAGTTCTGGGCCTCGACATGGCCGCCTCTCGCGGCCGATTCGTAGAGCTTGGCGGCGAGCTCCGGACTCTTCTTCACCCCCTGCCCGCCCTCGCTCACGAGGCGTGCAAGCCGATACATCGCCTCGATGTTGCCCTGGTCGGCGGCCTTCCGATACCACTTGGCGGCTTCGGCCTTGTCGAGCTCGGCATCGCTGCCCTCTTCGTAGGCCCTGCCGATGGCCACCTGCGCATCCTCGTCACCCGCTTTGGCGAGCTTCATTTTCTTCTCGAACGGAAGCGCATCGAGCGCTTGGGCTCGGAGCGGAGCCGAAATCACCAAAGAGGCAAAGATCGCCCCCGCAACGACAGCAATCGTCCGGCGGCAAGCTTTAGTCGGCGCGAACGAACTTTCTCGACCTACAGAAGACGACCACACAACCTTTCACCTTCATCACCCGGCCCGAAATGTTGACGATGGCATAGTAAGTCTTGCCGTCGTCAGGGACGTAAATCTGTCCCCGCCATTCATTGTTCCCGGTCTGCTTCATATCTCGAAAAAGCGTGAGCCCGATCACCGGTCTCGCACGCAGCGCCGGATCGGGGTTGTCCTTGTCGAGCTTGGGATTGCCCTCGCTGTCGAGCGGTTTCTTCAGCGCGACGATCCGGCCGCACATTAGATCGCCGCAGGGGCTGACCTCGATGGTGACCTTGCCGTTTTCCATCATCCAGAGCCCGCTCGGGTCGATAGCTTGGGCGACACCCGGCACCCCGATGATGGCCAGCGCTGCCAGCGCAACCAACTTCATCCGTTCCTCCGCTTCTGCGTCCCGTAGATAGCGCGGAACTTGTCGAGTTTGAGGCGGTCCGTCCCAGCGAGGCTCCCGCCTCTGCAATGGCCTCTTCGCAACCTTATGCCCGGCATCCCGGAATCCGTGCGATTGCGAGCGCTCCAAAGAGGAAGCCCGCGGAAGCCGGACGGGAAATTTGCCAGAGCTTGGCTAACAACCGCTTCGGCGGAGCTTATGGTGACGCAGCTGAGAGCAAGGGCTCGTCCGACCGCGCATTGATGCAGCCGGGGGCGGTGGCCTTCAGCGCCGCCTTTATGTGTGGCAGCGGTCCGATATGTGCCGTTCCCGGATTTCCCTGCGGTGTGCCGGTATCGACCAGCGTCTGTCGCATTACGGCAGGCGCGAGCAATTGAGCGTCGCAGCCCTTGAGGATGCCCTGAACGTCCAGAACCGCGCCGGCGACGATCGGCGTTGCGCTCGACGTACCGCTAAAAGTGTAAGTGTATTTCTGGCGGGCGTCGCCGGGGTTGAAGGCGTCGCCATAGCCGGTCGTGGTAACTTTCTCTCCCCAACCTTGCACATCGACGCGCGAGCCGTAGCTCGAAAAGCTGAGGCGCGAATGATCCGTAGAGGATCCGGCGCCGACAATGATCGCTAGCGAATCGCGAACCTCACGATTGAACTTGTCGTTGCAGATCGCACTGTCGAGGTTGTAATTACCATTTCCCGCGGCCTCAACAACGATGATTCCCTTCGCAGTGGCCGTGGAAACAGCGTCGAACACCGGTTGCAGCCATTCGAGCGGCCCATAGGGAGAAAAGGCCGTCTGGCAAACAAAGATTTGCTGCTCGATGATGATCACATCGCCC
>JBJMRA010000154.1:0-4291 GCA_045802365.1 Hyphomicrobiales bacterium
CGAGAGTTCCGTCCTTGAGCCGTACGGCGCTGCCGATGAGGTCGTGGACATAGGCCTCGCCCGGCCGGACCTCGGGGAGCCGGTTGCGTGGAACGAAGAGTTGCTCCCCCTTGAGGGCCTCCGCCTGGCTGCGGTCGGCAACGCCGCTCAGCCTCGCGACAAGGCCGCCCTTGTCGGGCTTAACCGCAATGACCCGAATGGGCTTGCCCGAAGCCGTGGCGAGCACCCCGTATCTCGCGATGGCGGTTAGCTCCTGGGTAAAGCTTCGGAGCTTGACCTCGCCCCTGATCCCATGGGCGCCGGTGATGGCCCCGACGAGCACGCGGTCATCCTTTTCGGCCATCGGGCAGAGCTAAAGCCTAGCTCTGGGCCGGGGCGGCCTGGGCCTTTTCGCGTTCCTGCCGCTTCTTGCCGGGCTCGCCCTTCTTCGGATTGTTGCGCGCCTCGCGCTTCATGAGGCCCGCGGCATCGAGGAAGCGCAAGACCCGATCGGTCGGCTGAGCCCCCTTCTTGAGCCAGGCCTGGACCTTTTCCGAATCGAGCTTGACGCGCTTCTCGTCCGTCTTGCCGAGCATCGGATTGTAAGCCCCAACGACCTCGATAAATTTGCCGTCGCGCGGCGACCCCGAGCTTGCGACCACGATGTGGTAGTAGGGCCGCTTCTTGGCGCCCGCCCGCGCGAGCCTGATCTTGACTGACATTGCTTTCTTCTCCTGTTCGATCGTCGATTACTTTTTCCTGCCGGGGAAACCTCTGAATGGGGCGCCGCCGAGGCCGGGGAGCCCGCCGCCCAAGCCCGGGAGCCCGCCTAGGCCCGGCAGCTTGGCGCCGAGGCCTGGGAGGGCCGCAGGTGCCGGCCGTGGCGCGCTCTCGCTCGCAGGGACGAGGTCCCTGAGCTCGGGCGGGATCGCATTGGGGTCGAGCTTCGCAAGCTCCGCCTGCATGCGCTCGAGTTCTGCCGCGTCGGGGGGTGCCCCAGCGCCGAACATTTTCCCGAAGAGGCCCTTTCCCTGGCCCATCTTCTTCATCATGGCGGCCATCTGCAGATGCATCTTGAGTAGGCGGTTGATCTCTTCGACCTTGGCGCCCGCACCCGCCGCGACGCGCTTCTTGCGCGACGCATTCATCACCTTGGGATTGCGTTTCTCGAAGGGGGTCATCGACGAGATGATGGCCATCTGCCGCTTGAGCACCGTGTTGTCGAGGTCGACTCCGTCGAGCTGCTTCTTGATCTTCCCCATCCCTGGGAGCAGCCCCATCATGCCCGACATGCCGCCGAGCTTCTGCAGCTGGCGAAGCTGGTCGGCGAGGTCCTCGAGGTCGAAGGCCCCCTTCTTCATGCGCTCGGCGATCTTGCGCGCCTTTTCGGCGTCGATCGTCTGGGCGGCACGCTCGACGAGGCCCACGACGTCGCCCATGCCGAGAATCCGGCCGGCGATCCGCTCGGGATGGAAGTCCTCGAGCCCGTCGAGCTTCTCGCCGGTGCCGAGGAGCTTGATCGGCTTGCCGGTGACGGCGCGCATCGAGAGCGCGGCGCCGCCGCGGCCGTCGCCGTCGATCCTCGTCAGCACGATGCCCGAGATGCCGATCTTCTCATCGAAACTCTTGGCGAGGTTGACCGCATCCTGTCCGGTGAGCGCATCGGCGACGAGCAGTGTCTCCTGGGGCTTGGCGATGTCGCGGACCGCTGCCGCTTCGGCGAGCAGCTCTTGATCGATGTGGAGCCGACCGGCGGTGTCGAGCATCACGACGTCGTAGCCGCCGCGGCGCGCTTCCGACATGGCCCGCCTTGCGATTTGGACCGGAGTTTCGCCTTTGACGACCGGGAGGGTGTCGACGGCGACCTGCTGTCCAAGGATCGCCAACTGTTCCTGGGCCGCCGGCCTCCGCGTATCGAGGGAGGCCATCAGCACCCGGCGCTTGTCGCGCTCTTTGAGGCGCTTGGCAATTTTGGCGGTGGTCGTCGTCTTGCCCGAGCCCTGAAGCCCGACCATGAGGATCGGCACCGGCGGGGAGGAGCGGAGGTTGAGCGCAACGCCTTCTGAGCCCAGCATCTCGATCAGCGCGTCATGGACGATCTTGACGACCATCTGGCCCGGCGTGACTGACCTGACGATCTGTGCGCCGACCGCCTTCGCCTTGACCTTGCCGATGAAGCCGCGCGCCACCTCGAGCGCGACATCGGCTTCGAGGAGGGCCCGGCGCACCTCGCGCATGGCGTCCTCGACGTCGGCCTCCGACAATGCTCCCCTGCCGGTGAGCTTGTCGAAAATGCCAGACAGGCGCTCCTGCAATGATTCAAACATTTCAAACCTCTATCGCTCGCAACACGAAACGCACCCGGGGGCGAAACTCGCTGCCGGATGGTGGCCGCATCACCACACGGGATCGGACCCATGTGTGAAGCAGCGCAAAGACGTTCAAGCGCCTTGCGGAACGAAACCGGGCTTAGGAGACGCGGCTCAGGGAGTCAACCTCAACGCGCGTTCCGCAGCGCCTCGGCTTCCGCATAGAACTTCTTCTCCCAGGCCTTGTGGTTGTCGAGGCCCTCGCGCACGAAAGGCGTAAAGAAGGCGATGTTCATCAGGAGCCAATTGACGAGATTCGCCGGGAACCGGAGCGGCTTCACGAAATCGACGAACAGCACGACACGGGTATTATCGGAGTGGTTCCAAGCCTCGTGCTCGTAGGCATCATCGAAGATCAGGGCCTTGCCCTCTTCCCAGTGGCAGACCTGGTCGTCCACCCGGATTGCGATCTTCTCGCGCGGCTCGGGCACGATGAGCCCCAGGTGGAACCTGAGCACGCCGTTATAGGGGCCGCGGTGCGCCTTGAGATGCTTGCCTGGCTCGAAGATCGAGAACATCGCCGTCTTGAGGCCGGGGATCTTCTGCAGCGCCTCCCAAGTCTTGGGGCAGAGCGCGGTGTTGCGCTCCGAGCGCTCGCCGAAGCCGACGAGGAAGAACGTCTTCCAGCCCGTGTCGTTGCTGATCGTGCGGACATCGGAGGCGATGTCCTGAAAATTCGGCAGATCCGATTTGCGGACCAGCACGCGCTCGAGCTCGGCGCGGATGTCGCGATAAGCTTTCTCGACCTCGCTCGCCCACGGGAAGATTGCGGTCTCGTAGACCGGCGGATTGCCGTGGACCGCGTATTTGAGATTGAGCCCTTCCGCCCATTGAACGATGCGCATGAAAAACCGCGCGACCGGGCTCGCATGCACGACCTGCTCGATACCGGCGGTCGCCAAACTCTGCGGCTTGTGAGCCGGCTGACTGACCTGGTCCATGTCGACTATCTTCCTCGCGGAAGCCCCTCGAATCCCCGACTCTCCTGTCTCATCACAGGATTTGGGCGAGGGCAAGGTGGCTAGCTTTCGCAGCCCGGTTCACCATATAAGTCCGCTCAATGCAGCAGGTCTCGGCCATCCCCTTCCGCAAGATGAACGGCCTCGGGAACGACTTCGTCGTGCTCGATGCCCGCCGGCGCTTGTTCTCGATCGATGAAGCGAAGGCGCGCGCGATTGCCGACCGGCAGACCGGCATCGGCTGCGACCAGCTCATCGTGATGGAGCCCTCGGCCTCCGCCGATGTCAGAATGCGCATCTGGAACAACGAGGGGTTCGAGGTCGAGTCCTGCGGCAATGCCTCGCGGTGCATCGCCGACCTCATCTTCAGCGAGAAGAGCTCGAGCCGGGCCACCATCGATACGCTCGGCGGCTTTCTCTCCTGCGCGAAGAACGGTGACGGGCTCGTCACTGTGGATATGGGAATCCCGCGCTTCGGCTGGAAGGACATCCCGCTCTCGGAGTCCTTCGCGGACACCCGTCACATCGAGCTGCAGATCGGCCCGATCGACGCTCCGCTCATCCATTCGCCCTCGGTCGTGAACGTCGGCAACCCGCATTGCGTCTTCTGGGTCAAGGACCTCGATGTGGTCGATCTCGCCAAGGTTGGCCCGATGCTCGAGCATCATCCGCTCTTTCCCGACCGCGCCAACATCACTCTGGCCAGAATCGACGCGAAGGACCGGATGACCTTGAAGGTCTGGGAGCGGGGGGCGGGGATCACCCGGGCCTGCGGCACCGCCGCCTGCGCCGCAACCGCGGCGGCGGCGCGGATCAACCGCACCGAACGCGAAGTCACCGTGACTCTGCCCGGCGGCGATCTGCGCGTCCTATGGCGGGAGAGCGACGGCCACCTTCTCATGACCGGTCCCGTCGCTTACGAGTTCGAGGGGGTCCTTCCGGCCCATCTTGCCTTGTGAGACCATGAGCGCGCCCGAGATCGTC
>JBJMRA010000155.1:0-7180 GCA_045802365.1 Hyphomicrobiales bacterium
ACGGATGACTGAATGGCCATGCTGATCCCCTCAGCGACAATCGGATGCGCTTCCCCCGCGAGATTGCCGGTGAAGAACACTCGAGCGTGAGGACGGCGTATCCCAGGCTGGATCGGACCGGCAGCGAGCCACGGGCCGTCAGCCCAGGCATATTGCAGCACCTGCCTCGCTCCCTTGGTGGATTTGAGCAGGTGTGTGAGCACGGCCTCCCCGGCCCGGCTGGTTCCCTGCTCCGCCCGGCAGGCCCGCAGCGCGTCGCGACGGATGCATAGAGAAAGGCTGACCCGGCCGGCATCGCTCGTGACCAGCCCGCCATAGCCGCCCGGAAAGGCAAGGAGAGGCATCAGATCGCTCGGAAGCCGCGCGCCTTGGAAATGCGCCTTGAAGCCGAGCAGATCGGATGCCGCGTGGCGAGGCTCGATGGCGCCGAAAGGACCCCGCTCCCAGGAACCTGAAGCCGCGATGACCACGGGCGCCGAAAGCCGGGCGTCAGAACCTTCGCCCGCAAGTTCCACGAACCAGCGGTCTTGGGCCCGGTCGGCCGCCACTACCGTTGCCGGCTGCAAGACGAGAGCTCCGGCTCGCGCCGCCGCCGAGAGCAGCAGCAGGTCGAGATGCTCCCGCCCCAGCGCCCGGCCCCATCGATAGGGCATGGGCGCTTCCGGCATCGGCGCGCTCACGACGGTGTCCCCGGCGTACAGGGCGACGCGGCGGATCTCGGGTCCCGCGAGTCTCGAAACGCCATCTCCAATGCCGAGTTCATCGAGAAGCGAGAGCGTGCCGGCAGAAATGAATTCGCCGCATACCTTTCGGCGGGGGAACTCGCGCTTCTCCGCGACCGCCACCCTCCAGCCCGCCTTCGCCAAGAGAAGCCCGGCAGTAGCGCCGGCAGGCCCGCCGCCGATCACGATCGCGTCGAAATCAGGCATGGCGGGCGACGAACAGATGGCTGAACGGGCCCGCACGGCGCTCGCGCAGCGTCCAGTCCGGGTCATCCGGCCAGAGCGCAGACAGCTCGCGGCCGGCAAAGCCCGCACGCACACTCGCCGGGGCGTCATGCCGCGTCACGCGATTGCATCCGAGACCCCACACGAGCTTGCTCGCCAAGAGCGGCCCCGGAGTGCGCCGCGGCTCGCACGCAATGAAAAGGGGCGCGACCCCGCATGCCGCTCGAAAGAGCCGTTCGAGCTCAGCATCGGCGAAATGATGCAGAAAGAGATTCGCGACGATCGCATCGAACGTGGGCTGGCCCTCCAGCCAGGCGAACACATCCATGGTAACCTGCGCGACGCGCCAGCCGAGGCGGTCGAATCGCTCCTGTGTCGCAGGGGTCACGATATCGTGACGATCGACCACCGTCACCCGGCTCCCCTGCCATCTGTGGTCCAGCCGGCGGGCGATCTTCAACAGGAACTCACCGTCGCCCCCGCCGATATCGGCAATTTCTGCCGCTCCGCCCGCAACAGACTTTCGAAGCTCTGCCGCGACGATGCGGTCATGCAGCATGACCGCATTGAGAATACGGAGATCACGGCGGGAGCGGAGGGCTCCTCGGTGGTCTGCCGGCAGATGATCCAGCCATTCGGGCTCGATCACACGAGAGAGCATGATCAACCCGTTCTGAATCGCATCGTCTCGGCGACGAGTCCCGGACCAAAGGACATCGCCAATCCTTGAGCGCGCCGGCCGGCCATCTTCATCAGCCGCTCGAGCACGAACATCACCGTGGCCGACGACATATTCCCGAACGCTCGTAGAACGTCGCGCGAGGCCGAGAGCATGCTCGACTGGAGCCCAAGCCCGCGCTCGACCGCATCGAGCACCGACTTGCCGCCAGGATGTACCGCCCAAAGGCTGATTTCCTTAAGAGGAGTCTGGCCCAGAATCTCGTGCATGTTCAAGGCGAGCGCGCCCTGAATGGCCCCGGGCACCTGTCCCGATAGGACCATATCGAAGCCTTGATCCCGTACCTGCCACGTGATGAGCTCGGGGGTGCCGGGGACTACGACTGCATGGAAACCGTCGAGCGAGAACCCGGTGGGTTCGGCGGTGACGAGTGCCGCAGCGCACCCGTCTCCCCACAGGAGGAAGGAAAGAATCTTCTCGAGCTCGCTCGTCTCCTGAAGATGCAATGTACAGAGCTCGAGATTGACGACCAGGACACTGGCGAGTGGCTCCGAGCGCACGATGTGACGGGCGAGCTTCAGCGCGTTGATGGCCGCATAGCATCCCATGAAGCCGATCAGCGTCCGCTCCGCCGACGTGGAGAGCCCGCATCGCTCGAGGATGTCGAGGTCGAGACCAGGGGCGGAGAAGCCGGTACAGCAGGTCACGATCAGGTGACTGATGTTGTCACGCCGGCGCCCGAACAGCAGCCGATCGACGGCGCTGCTGGCGAGCTCGGGCGCCCGCCGTTCAAAATAGCGCATCCTCTGGGCGGTCGAGGGGAAAGCCCCGCGAATGTAGAACCGCTCGTGGTCGATTGCGGCTTGCCCCTGATCGGTCGAGGGCTCGAGAAAAGAGTAGCGATGCTCGATCCCCGATTTCTGGGCCATGCGGTCAAAGACGGGGGCGTGCCCGTTGAGCTTCGATTTCGCAAAATTGAGGAAGGCGGTGTTGACGTCGTGAGGCGGCACTGCCGTCGCAATGCCGTTGAGGTAAGCGTCGGTCACAAGAACTGCCCTTCTGGCCGCGCTCGACGCGGCCGTTGCTCTTGCCCACCTCTAACACTAAACTACGCTGAAGCCATCTCGTTCATTCCCCCCGCGAAGCCGTCAGATCGCTGGCTTGGTGATCATCAGCCAGAAAATCGCGAGCACGGCTGCGAAAGCCGGGAAGCCGAACGCGAACCAGAGCCAGAACAGGCGATGGTATTCCGAAGGCAGATCGGTTCCATCACGGATGGCGAGCCGGGCGAGGTTGCGCATGCGCATCTGCATCCAGACGACTGGAAGCCAGAACGCGCCGGTGAAAAGGTAGAGGAGGATCGACAGCACGATCCAACCCTCGGTGAGGGGATAGCCGACCCACCAGACGAGTAGAACCCCGCTCACCGGTTGAAGCATCACCGCCGTCGCGGTGAACACGAAGTCGGCGACGACCACAAGACGGGCCACGCCGGCGATCACCGGCGGATCGCGCGTGAAGTGCGCCATCAGCATGAAGAAGGCGATGCCGGCTCCGGTCCCGAGCAGAACCGAGGCGCCTATTACATGAACATACTTCAGGACGAAGTAGATCATCAGCGATCATCGAGGATAGCGAGCGCGACGAAATTCAATACGAGGATCGGCCAGATCTTGAGCATGGGTCCGAGAGGATCGACCCATAGGCGGGGAACGAGAAGCGTTCCCATCACCACGTAGACGAGCGTGAGCGCAATGGCGGCCTGAAGCGCCCGTTTGGCGGTGTCCCTCACCGCGATCCCGAGCCCGATCACGATGTCGGCGAGTCCGCCGAGAACGACCGAGATTTCGGAAAGCTGCCCGGCTCCGCCTTGATCCATCCACAAAACGCCCGTCTTGTAGCCGGGACCCAGTGAGATGATGCCCGTTATCGTCCAGAACAGCGAGAGTACCGCGAGAACAACTGGTTTGACAAAGTAGAGTCTGGCAAACCAGCGTTCCTGGATGGACGGCAGCTCCGTGGCGAGCGCCTCATCGAGGCTCGCCGGGCTAATGCCGGTGGTTTTCGTCCAAGGGCGAGGATCGCCGATCGCGCCGCGAACCATCTCAAGGCGCGCCGTCGTGCGCACCGGCGGCCGCCACCCCAGGAGCGCGATTGCGTCCCCGGAGCGATATGCTAGGCCGGCGAGCCACTGCGGCACGGCAACGCGCGTCGCCGCCGGCCACCCAAACCAGCGCCGGTACGCGCGTACCACCTCAGTCATGGATAGGCGTTCCGGACCGGCGAGTTCGAGCACGATTCGTGACGGCGTGTCGGGCTTTACAAAGAAGGTGATGGTGCGCACCACATCGTCGAGCTGCACCACCTGGAGCGGGGCCGTCCCCGGCATGACCGGAACGATGGGGAGGGCCGCAAGCCCCCTGAAGAGCGCACTTCCTCCATAGGCGGCCCGGCCTACGACCACCGAGGGCCTAAGGATCACCCAATCTAGATTGAGCGCGATGAGGGCTTGGTCGCCCTCGAGCTTGGTGCGTGAAAACGGGGTCGGTGCTTCGCGATCGACACCAATGGCCGAAAGATGGACCACCCTGCGGACCCCTACCCTGGCGCATGCCGCGAAGAGCGCCAAGATGCCGGACGCGTGAACAGCGGTGGTCGAATCGCCTGGCGCATCCTGCAGCACTCCGGCGCAGTTCACGACCGCGTCGATCCCGTCTAGATGCGGAAGCCATGCCTCGGGGCTCGTGGCCCGGCTGATGTCCATCCTTATGATGGTAGTCGCCAGTCCGGTGATGTTGGGAGAAGACCTCCGGACCACGGCGGCGACATCGTTCGCTTCCGAACGGAGGCGAGCCAGCACGGCCGACCCGATGAGGCCATTGGCTCCGGTCAGCAGGATACGCATGGGTGTTCCATGAAAACGGCGAGAGCCGGAGGGGAACGGCTCTCGCCTTTTTTTGGCGCCGCTCGGGGTAGCGGCAGTTTGGGCCCGGCTTAGAAATGCGTTGAGGGCCTTCTCGGTTCCATCGGTTCAGTTGGGCGCAATTCCGTCCCCGAGTGCCGCAAGAAGACGCTTGTCCCGTCCATAGACGTCTCGCCGGAAGGACACGAGCCCGTTCCGATCGGCCCACGCGGTGAGGTAGGTCACGTTGACCGGAATTGGCTTGGCGAGATTGATGACCCGCTGCTTACCGCTCGCCACCTGTGCGTCGATCTTCTCCCGGGTCCAACCCTGGTCCTTGAGCAGCAAGGCCGCGAGATCGAGCGGGTACTCGACCCGCATGCATCCGTGACTGAAGATCCTAAGCTCCCGCGCGAACAGGTTTTTTGCAGGAGTATCATGAATATAGACGTTGAACCGGTTGGGAAACATGAACTTCGCCCGGCCGAGTGCGTTCTTGGGGCCGGGATCCTGGCGCAGGCTGTATGGCATACGCGTGAGCTTCGACCAGTCGACCTGATTGGGGTTGATCTCCCGCGCGTTGCCGGCTGTTCCCGCAAACAGACGGATCGATTCCCGGCTGAGCGCTCCGGGATTGCGTTTGAGCTTCGGCAGATATTCGTGGGTGGCGATCGAGGGCGGGACATTCCAGTAGGGATTCAAGACCACGTAACGCATGAGCTCGCCGAACACGGGCGTGCTCGAATAGGGCTTCCCGACGACCAGCTTCGCCCAGTGGATCACCTGTTTGTCGCGCACCACCTGTAAGGTCTGGTCCGCGACATTTACCGAGATGTAGTAGTGACCAGGATCATCCTCCATCCACCGCCGGCGTTCGAGGTTGGCCTCGATCTGTCTTATCCGGTCGATCACCGGGACATTCATCGCTTGGACCGTGGTCTCGGAAACAATCCCGTCCTCCGCAAGGCCATGGCGCATCTGGAAATGCCGGACCGCCTCGATAAGCCGATCCTCGTATGTCTCGCCTGAGCCCTTCTCGCTCTCCGGCAGATCATCGGTGATTACGAGATACTTTCGCAAAACCGGTACCCGTGCGTCGTTCATGCCGCGCTTGAGCGCCGGCCCTTTGCCGATCTCGGGCCATCCCCCCTTCTGCGCGATCTCGCGGTAGGTGACGAGGGCCCGCTTCAGGTCCCAATAAGCCTCCGTCTGCGGCTCGAGTGTCTTGACATATTCTGCGATGCTGTCCGCGTTCTCCGCGCCGTCGATCAAAGTGAGAGCGCCAAGTTCCTTGGCAGTGATCGCGTTCTCGGTGCCGGCCTGTTGCGGCAGTATCCTTCCGCGACCGAGATCACGGCCGAAATCGAGGAAGGCGCGCGTCAGGATGAGCTCGAGTTCGGCAAGGCCGCGCGGGTCGCGGACCGACAGTCGGGGCTCGATCTCGGACACACGGTAGTTGGCGGGGTTCAGCCCCATCTCATCCGCATGTTTGAACACTTCGAGAACCTCGCGCGCCTTCGCCTTGGGCCCCGTGTCCCTGACCCAGATCGGCTTGTAGTCCCGATCGGACGCATAGAACACATAGACCTCAATGATGCGCTCATCGTTCGCCTCGGCTCCGATGGCCGGCTCGCCGCTGTCGATGATCCGCTTGATTTCGGCTGCGACCTTCTCGTTGTCGAGAGCGAGCGCCTGCGAGGCGCCTGCCAGCAAAAGAACAAGCGCGAACAGAAGATTACGAACCATGATTCGACTCGGTTTCGAGAAGTTGCCCGGGGGCTCTTGTCGGCGAGCTTCGGCGAGTGGTCAAGCGCGAACCGGCAGTCATATTTTTCTGTGTCACGGTCACCGAAGCTTCGCTATGAGGCCGAACGGCAATTCCCCCTTTGAGTGAGGCTTAAATCCATGACCGCCTGGCCTGTGCACGCCGCCTGGAATGGCCCGATCGTGATGATTGGTTTCGGATCGATCGGGCGAGGAACGCTGCCCCTCATCTTGCGTCACATCGAGTGTGACCGCAGCCGCATTACCATCATCGATCCGGACGACGCGAACGCCCACCTTGCCCAGAAGGAGGGTCTATCCTTCGTTCAGCAGGCGGTGACCCGCGACAACTACAAAGATCTGCTGCGGCCTCTCCTAATCGCCGGGCCACACCCCGCCTTCATTGTGAACCTCTCGGTCGACGTATCGTCGATTGACATCCAGAAGCTCGCTCAGGGGACAAAGGCGCTCTACATCGACACGGTGATCGAACCCTGGCCGGGTTTCTATTTCAACTCGCGGCTCGGCAACGAGACGCGGACGAACTATGCGCTCCGCGAAGACATGCTGGCGCTCAAGACGCGATATCCAGGCGGCGTGACATCGATCTCATGCTGCGGCGCCAATCCCGGGATGGTGTCCTGGTTCGTCAAACAGGGTCTTCTCAACATCGCAGACGATACAGGGCTCAAGGTCAATCCGCCGCAGAGCCGGGCCGACTGGGGCAAGCTCATGAAGCGGCTCGGGGTGCAGGGAATCCACATCGCCGAGCGGGATACGCAGCGCGCCAAGCACCCCAAACCCTTGGACACGTTCGTCAACACGTGGTCGGTCGAAGGTTTCGTTTCGGAAGGTCTCCAACCGGCCGAGCTCGGCTGGGGCACGCAC
>JBJMRA010000156.1:0-6374 GCA_045802365.1 Hyphomicrobiales bacterium
GGCCGGAGAAGAGCGCAAGCCGCTGACGCCCGAAGCGCCAGGCTCGAACGCGCCCCAAACGGCGGGTACGAATGTGCCTCAGGACAAGGTCACGCGAGCGCTTGCGACCGGGAGCCTCACCGCTTTCGTGATCCATCCGAAGCGGAACGCCGTGGCCGATCTCATCTTCACCGATGCATCGGGCAAGCAAAGGTCGCTCCGCGAATGGCGGGGACGCGTGGTCCTCGCCAACCTGTGGGCCACGTGGTGCGCGCCATGCCGGAAAGAGATGCCCTCTTTGGCCGAGCTCGAGCGCCAGCTCGGATCGAAGGATTTTGAGGTCGTCGCCATCAGCCTCGACCGCAAGGGGGCCGAAGCGGCGGCACCTTTCCTGAAGGATACCGGAGCGGCAGGCCTCGCTCTCTATCTCGATCCGACGGCGGCAAGCCTCGACCAACTGCGCGCGATAGGCCTGCCGGCCTCTGTCCTGGTCGACCGGCAGGGAAACGAGATCGGCCGCATGCTGGGACCGGCCGAATGGTCCTCGCCCGAGGCCATTGCTCTGGTGAAAGCGGCGCTGGCCGAGAAGACCGGCTGACTACGAGGCATCTGCGGAAGCTAGGGCGGTGTCCGCCGCCTGTGCACGGCGACGCCCGCCATCACGAGAGCCATGCCGAGCATGTCCTTGGGCCCCGGCCATTGGGCGAGGACAACGGCCCCCATCACAGCCGCCATCGCCGGCAAGAGTGCCAGGAGGAGCGCGAAGCTGGCGCGCGGCAGCCGCGACATCGCGAGCTGATCGCAGACGTACGGAATGACCGAGGAACAGAGGCCGACTCCGAATCCGGCAAGCAGGAGCAGCGGCTCGGTGAATGCGTTCCACGCCTCCGAAAACCCGATCGGCATGATGAAGAGCACCGCGGCGAACATTGCGGCGCCCAGCCGCTCGACGCCATCCGACGCGCCCTGTTCAGCGATGCGGTGGCCGAGAAGGATATATCCGACGAACAAGGCGCCGTTCAGGACCGCCCAGACGAGGCCGACGAGATCGCTCGACCACTTTATCCCGATCAACGCGGCAACGCCCGCTACCGCGAGAGCGAGCGCCAGGAGATTGCGGAGGGTGCGCACGCCGTAAAGCGCAACGGCAATCGTACCCACGAACTCGATCGCCGCCACAAGGCTCATGGGCAGGCGATCGAGCGCAAGATAAAACGTGGTGTTCATAGCCGCGAGACAGGCCCCGAGCGCGAGCAGGATGGCGCGTTCCCGTGGTGATACGCGCCGATAGGTCCGCCAAGGCCTGGTCCAGGCCGAGAAGACGAGAGCCGCTGCGGCGATCCTCAGCCACGCGACTCCGAGCACGCCGACTGCGGGGAATAGCAGCACTGCAAAAGATGGCCCGAGATAGTGAAATACCGCGCTCACCCCGAACCAGGCATGGGGCGGCACGGCGCGGGCGGCGCGAGTGAGCGACAGGCTCTGTGCACTCATCCCTCGAACATCGGGCCGCCCTGGATGGATGCAAAGATGCTCGGATCGGGATTAAGCTCATGGCTCCTTCTGATCCAAGGTGATCGAGATGAAACGCCTTCGATTCCAAAACGGAGCTTTGGACGCAACGGATGCCGGGATCCTGCGCGCTCTCGCCACAGACGCCCGCGCCACAATGGCCGACCTCGCGAGGGCATTGGGGATGTCCGCGCCGAGCATCGCCGAGCGCGTACGCAGGCTCGAGGAGGCCGGAATCATCCAGGGCTACGGCGCTCATGTCGATCCCACCGCATTGGGACTGTCGCTCGCCGCTTACGTTCGCATACGCCCAATGCCGGGTCAGCTCAGGAAGGTGAGCGAGATTCTGCTCGGGCTCGATGCGATAGTCGAGTGCGACAGGGTCACCGGCGAGGACTGCTTGATCGCCAAGGCGCACGTCCGGTCGGCCGCGGAGTTGGAGGCGCTGATCGATCGGATCGTCCCTTACGGGACCACCAACACATCGATTATACAATCTTCCCCGGTGAAGCGTCGGCTACCTCCCATCGCGAGCGGCCAGGAGGCGGCGCCGAATAACCTGCTTTCGTCCAGAGGGTCACGCCGGCGCGCCCAGCGCAGCTCGTATTTGCCTTCTGAATGAGTGGCACGCCACTAAAACTAGGCCGTATCAGAAACAGTGAAACACCCTTCGGATCAGATGTTGACGATCCTGAAGCGAGCAGCGAACGGCTTTTTTCCCGCTGAAGATGGCGGGTACACGATCCTTCCAAGGCCGCGCAACGATCTTTCGGCCGTGATTTGCTTTACTGGGCACGCCTTCTTAGCAGCCGCGCTGGAACCCGCTGAAATCCAGGCACTCGCCTCCAGCCGCTCTCCTTCAGTGTTGGCATACAAACCGGTAACAGAATGCCCCACCTATTCGGCTCCCTCGGGCCGGGTGAGTTGCTCTCACTCAGGTCGCACCGGGGGGCGGTTGCGCCGAGCTCCACTCGATAGCGATGCATCCAGTCGAGATTGGTTTCGCCGGATAGCTTTGCAACGCCCGGATTAACATCATGGCTATTGAGCACTTGGATTCCCAACTCTCTGCAGATGCGTACCAATGTCTCAGCGGGATTGCACGAAAGACGCTCATAGCTCACTCGCAGTGGCGTTACACCTTGTTCTTCGAACCAGGCGTTCCAAGCAGCGTCATAATTTTCGAGATTGGTGACCTCATGTTTGATTTGTTCAAAACTATATTGAGGCTTTCTCGGGAGTGCGAGTCTTTCGATCTCGGCTCCGTCAGGAGCAATGTGCCAAAGGCCGGTTTGCTCCGCCAAGATGAGGGAAATTGCCTGCGCAACCTTATTCTCACGGGAGAGGTGGATGTAGAGAATATGGCCAAATCCCTTTGTAAAGCGGGCTTTGTCCGATGGAAGTTGTGGGAAAATTTGCGCCAGGATGGCCGTGAGCTCATCCAAATTTTCTCTCATCAAACGAAGACCGAAAATTCCTGTAGCCCTCTTTCCCGCCCTGATCGCTGCCTCGAGATATGCGGCATTGAATTCAGTCTCGGTCATCGCATCGCGGTTCGGCAAACCCCACTCGTCGGCCCACGAGGACATCATCTGACGTCGATAGAATGAGTCAGGATTGCCGGGCCATCCTTGTGGACGCCAGGAGACTGCATAGCAAAGTGCTTCCCGCTCGCGGAGTGCCGCAGATGATGTATCCGTCGAACATTGGCACACTTCTTCATTGTCGACGCAGCAACAGCCGAGGCCGGGCTGGTCAGTCGAGGAATTCGCAAATGGCGTCAGCCATCTCGTGCACGAAGGCGTCGAATTCCTGGCGCTCGTCCGGCGAGGCCTCGTCGGGATCGAAGGTGTTGGTCACGGGAATCCTCGTCATCTCGTCAGTGAATACTTCGGCCCATGGGCGTCCGAATGCTTTCCCCGAGAACCGCTCGTTCGACTCGCGAAACTGGGTCCGGATGATCGTTGCCACATCTTCGGTCAGCGCATTGAATCGGCCGTCATCGTGGCCTATGAGATCGTGCGTCCGCCGCACGATGGTTGCCGCCTTTTCTGTCCTCCAGCGATTGGCCCGAACCCCGCGACGCTCGAGCTCCTGGTTGACGGCGCGAATGGCGGCGATCGCGCGAGGCCCGGGCGACACGTTCGACGGCGTCGGCTCGACGAGGCCGTCGAGCGCCTTTTCGGGCAAGCCGGCCGCCAATAGGAATTGCCTGCACAAGCCCTGTGCGATCAGCTTGCGGGAGAACGGCAACACGCGAAAGGTAATCCCGGAATCGAAGAGCGCCGCGAACCGCTGCTCGTAATCCCATCCGGGCTTCGCAAGGGCTCGCGACCAGTACCGGTCGAAGGTGCCCTTGTAGGTCCACATCTTGAGCTTCTGCGTATAGAAGGAGTGGATGGCCCCTTCCTGGGGCCTCACAAAGACGATCACCCGCGGGCGGTAGCCCATTCGCTCGATTTCCGTGCGAAGCCGGGAAAGCACCTCCGGCTCGTGCATACGGGCGCTGAACCCTTCCGAGGTCAGAATCACGTTCTCGGGCCAGTGCGCCGCATCAAGCTCCGAAGCCAGCGTTTCGAACTGGGACGGGCGGCCGGCGGCCTCGCCGTTTGCCTCCATGGCGATGAGGTGATGGGCCACCCGGCTCTCGTTCATTCCGGTTCGCGGAATATAAAATCCGGATGAGGACAGGCGCGCGCTTTCGGCTGCGAGCATCTTCTGGATGGTCGTCGATCCGGTCTTGTGGAGCCCGATGTGGATGTGGCAGGTCCGCGTCACCGCGTGGCTCTAGCACACGCGCGCAATACCTTTCACGCCCGCAGGTGGTCGATGATCGACGGACCGGCTTCTGCCCAGCTGCCTGTCGTAAGGCCAACGAAGGGAAGAGGCCGCCAGTCCCTCGTCTCGCCAGCGAGGAAATGGACAAGGTGGACATGCGGCAAGACCTCGTAGACCGATGTCATATGGACCTCCCGGTTGTCGATGAAGACCGCCCGCCGCGTCCCTGCAATCGAGACGGCAGGAGGACCTTTCGCGCCGAAGTTGACAACCAAGGGATATGCCATTCCTTGCCTCATGAGGCTCCGGTGGCGCTGATCTGCGAGCTGGAGCGGCATATTGCTCAGCATCACGACATCGGCTTCAGCGGATATCCGCTCGAGCCACTCCGCAGCACCCGGCAGAGGCTCGAGATCGAGGATACAGTCACGCAAAAACTTGCGCCTCAGCACCCGGATCTCGTCGCGAGCGAGGACTTCGCCGGTCGCCCGCTTACGGATGTTGCCGGAGACGGCGAAGCGGCCGCTATCGATCTCGAGTCCCAGCGCAGCGATGTAGTTCTCGAAGGCCGGCAGGGACCTCATCACGACGTCGTCCACATCGCAGATCACGACCGGACGATCGGCATCGAGCCGCAACGCCCCAATTTGCCGAAGCGTGATTTCACGAAACGCCGCCGCCCTATCCAAATTTGGATGCTCCATCCGTCGGTGGTGCCCGAGAGCCAAGCCAGGAACCGATGGGGTGTCAGAATTAGAGCTGAATTAGATATCCGGTCGGATCAGGCGGCTGTTTCGCGCAAACTCTGGACCGGTGAGACTTCGACGCGCCGCTCAGCAAAGATCAAGGCCACCAGCACGGATGTCACCGTCGTTGCGAGCAGCGCCGCGATATACATCCAGGGTATGATCAGCCGCTCCGGTGGCGGATCGAAGACGCCGGTCAATAGCTTGACCATGATCCAGGATATGAGAGCCCCGGTCACCAATCCAACGAGTGCACCTGCCCCCACCACGAACAGCGCTTCCGACCTGAGGAACGCGAGCAAATGGGGGCGCTTCGCTCCGAGCGCCGCCATGATCGCGAAACTTCTTCGCCGCTCGATAATGCCGAGAGCCAGAAGCAGCCCCGCCGCGCACATCGAAAGGAGCACGGCAAATCCGAGTTCGAGGCGAGTTAGTCCCCTGAGATCGACGGCCGTCAGACTCGATCCGATCAGTCGGCCGGCCTCCGTTATGTCGCGGACCTTGAGCGCGGGAATAGGTTTAGCGATCTCCCGCGCCGCATCGCGGACCGCTGAAGGATCTCCCCGAACCCGCATCAGAACCGTTTCCGCGGCATCGCTCCCGGTCGCTTTGGCGACGTACCCGACGTTCGCGACGAGAAAAGAATCGCTCGGTGCGGTCGGAAACTCGCGGACGATTCCCACGACGTGGAAGGGCACGGAATGGTATTGGTGGTCTGCCGCGTTCTGGAGACGCAAGTTGATGGTGTCGCCGGGCGAGAGCTGAAAGTCGGTGACGGTCTCATCGGAAACCAGCACCCCGTCGGGCGTGCTCCGCAGCAGCCGTAGAGTCGCCTCGGCGTCGCCATTCCCGAAGTATGCGTTGGACATCGTGGCCGCCCGCCCGATCGTCTCGGGATCGATTCCGTAGAGGTCCTGCAAGTCGGTTCCGACATAGGCAAAGCGGTGCTGCATGGGCACGGCGGCGATCACGCCCTGCAGAGCCGAGAGCCGATCGAGGATCTGTCCGGCAGGAGCCTCGGTCGTGCCTGTCACGGTGACGTCGGAGCCGTTGGTCAGCTCTGCGTCGACCTTCGCTTGCGCCTCGTATGTCGCATTGAAAATCGAAACCGAACAGCCAAAGGCGAGTGCAAGGGCAATGAGAGCGCCGCTCGCCGCCAGCCGGTTCGGTTGCCGCGACATCGCCGAGATTACCAGCGGAGCCATCGCTCCCGAGACCGGCCGCGCGAGCCGCGCGAGAGGCTCTCGCGCTCTTGCAACGAAGAGCCACATGAGGCGGTATCCGAGCAGCCCCATGCCCACCCAGAAAAGTAATGGGGACAGGAACGCCGCGTAGTCGATCGAGATCGCGGCGACGCCC
>JBJMRA010000157.1:0-5364 GCA_045802365.1 Hyphomicrobiales bacterium
CCGTTCCACGTCTAAAAGGTGGCGGGCGCGAAAGCCGAGATAGTCGCCCACCCGATCGACCAGGCGGGCTCGCGGAACCGATTCCAAATCGGCGCCAGCATCGAGCCATCGCTCGATGATGAACCCGTGCCGCAGGCCAGCGACCGCCGGTGTGAAATCTGCTTCGGTCAACGCGGCTGCGCACGCGCTCTTCACTTCGCCTTCGCGGCCAAGGCCCGCGAATTTGCACAGCCATGTCCCCGATCCGCTTCGAACCAGATACTTGAGCCGCTCCTGCTGGAGATGGGCGGGCGGCCATTCGGCTTCGCGCGGGAACCGCAATGCTCGCCACCGTCCTGCCGAGATATCCTCGAGCGGCCTATGAGCCGGCCCGATCACGTCGGCGATCCACGATGAGAGTCGATGGGCGGGGTTGGCGCCGCTCGCGAGGATGGCAGGCATGTCGATGACGTGGCGCTGCGCGATCCTCCAACGGCCATGGTGCGCTTCCGACGCGTCGGGCCCGAGGTCGTTCGAATGGCCTGGAAAGAAGTGAATCCGGTGCTGGCCCACGCCTTTCGACTCGAGCCAGTCCGCGATCGCTCCGAAGGAGCTGCCGGATAATCCCGGTCCTTCATCGACAATTGCATAGTGTGCGTCCCGCTTCCGCAGGAGCGCGCGCTCGAGCTTCGGACCGGGACGCACTGTCCTCCGAAACGGATGTCCGAACGGGCGAACGGTGCATGAATGCGGGCTTCCGGTAACGGCTGCCACCATCGCCGACAGACCCGTCCCGATACTCCGGATTCCGATGACCCGGAGGTGTCCAAGACCGGCGCGGCTCGCGGCTTCCCCATAGGCCTCGGGATAGAGCGCGTAGAACGCGTATCCTTCGGGCTTCTTGATCTCGATCTGAGAAGGAAAATCTGCGAGCTTCAATCGAGCTGCGCCCGTTTCAATGTGCGCAAAGCCGCTCGTCCAAGAGCTCCAAACGTCCGCGGCGAGATGCATGAGCAGCCGCGTGGGCTCGCGTTGCGCTCGGGACGGCTCATCCCGGCCCGATCGTTCGAGATCGGCATCCGCCACGCCCTGCAGAAGCTCGGCCGCTTCGATGAAGGCCGTCACCAACGCGGAGTGCGCGCTGATGCCGGTTGGCATTCCACACGCCTCGGCCCAGCGGGTTTCGATGCGCAACAGCTTGTCCTGGGTGGACTCGATCGCCGCGCAGTCCCCATAGACGAGCACGGAAGAGTCAGTGAGCCGCGACCTGCGGCTGGTTCCGAGCGTGTCTTGCAAAGGCGAGAGCGCCGAGCCGTGTGGCCGAGAGCGGTTCTGCCTCAGCGGTCAGAAGCTTGAGCGAGAAATAGTCGATCGTTCGCCGAAGCCCGTCTTCGAGCTTCACCTTCGGCGACCAGCCGAGGGACGCCATCGCGCGTTCGATGTTCGGCTTGCGGCGCTTCGGGTCATCGACAGGCAAGGGCTTGAGCACGATCTTGGAACGCGAGCCGGTGAGACCGAGAATGAGCCCGGCAATATCCTTTACCGGCACTTCGTGAGGGTTACCGAGATTGCAGGGGCCTGTGACCTCGACCGGACTCTCCATGAGGAGCTCCAGTCCCCGTACGAGGTCGTCGATATAACAGAACGACCGCGTCTGGTTGCCGTTGCCGTAGAGGGTCAGCGGCTCTTCACGGAGCGCCTGGACGATAAAGTTCGAAACGACACGGCCGTCCGCCTCGAGCATGCGGGGTCCGTAGGTGTTGAAGATGCGCGCCACTTTGATCTCGAGCCCGAACAGGCGGTGATAGTCGAAGAATAGAGTTTCGGCGCAGCGCTTGCCTTCGTCGTAGCACGCGCGCGGGCCGATCGGGTTCACGTTGCCGAGATAGGTTTCGACTTGCGGATGGACTTCAGGATCGCCGTAAACCTCGCTGGTCGAGGCCTGGAGGACGCGCGCTCCCTTGCCGCGCGCAAGCTCGAGTACGTGCAACGCACCCTCGACGCATGTCTTTAGCGTGCCAATCGGATCGCTCTGGTAATGCCGAGGCGAGGCGGGGCAGGCGAGATTGTAGATGCGATCGAGCCTCCCGGTGATCTGGAAGGGCTCGCGGATATCGTGAGAGATGAACTCGAAACGCGGGTGATTGGTCAAAGGACGAATGTTGGACAGATGGCCCGTCTGGAGGTTGTCGACACAGATGACCCTGTGACCGCGCTCGAGGAGCCGGTCGCAAAGGTTCGACCCGATAAAACCGGCTCCGCCGGTCACCAAGATGTTGAGCATCGAGTGTCCCATCGGCTCCTCCGTGCTGGCGGTTTCCCCTGGGCGGTGACCTCAAGGTACAAACACGTTCGGGCTAAGTGGTTCCATCTCCCGGAGAATCTCAGCCGGCGGCCCCTGCTTTCACGCCTCCCCTCCGGGCTGGAACTTCCACGATATTGGTGCGGAGCGCCTCGCGGTAATAGGTTTCGACGGCGGCCGCTCGGACATCTGCCGTGTGGTGGGCGAGCACCTTGCGGCGCGCCGCCTCGGCAATCTCTGCGCGGGTTTCAGCGGGAGTGTCGTTGAGAATGCCGAGAATGTCCGCGCTTCGCTCGCAGACCAGGATTTCGCTGCCGACCGCGAAGAATGCGTCGAGCCCGGGCCAGGGATCGGAGATGATCGGAACCCCGCAGGCCGCCGCCTCGAACAGCCTCACGCTCGGCGACCACCCGGAAGCCACCATTGCGGCCCGTGTTACATTGAGCGTGAATTCCTGGCTGCAATAGAACTCGGGATGGGCCTTGGGCGGCAGATGGCTGACGAGATCAACATTGTCCGGCCATTCGATCTCCGCTGGATATTGTGGCCCCGCGACGGCGAACCGGTGATGCGGGGCGCGCCGTGCCGGTTCGAGCAGCAGCCTCTCGAGCGCGGGCTGGCGGTCGTCGCTATAGGTGCCGAGATAGCCGAGCGTGTATTTCTTGGGGCAGGGTACGGGCAGGTGAAATTCGGGGTCCACGCTGCAGTAGAGCGGCCGTGCGCGAGGGCTCCCGTAGCGGTTCTCGATGATTTCGAGTGCGGGACCGCCGGCGAATGAAAGATAGATGTCGAATCGCGGGATGAGCGAGGCAGTGATATACTCGGCGTCTCCCCGTTCGAGACCGCTCAAAGTGACGGGCGTGTCGATATCGTAGAACGCCGTGACTCCGGTTGCATTCATGGTGATCCAGTCGGCGATCGCGATCGCGTCCGGAACATAGGAGCCGATGATCACCATATCCGCGTCGCTCACGAGCTTTCCGAAGCGGATCGGTACATCCGCGAGAGACCCGTAGAGCTCGGTGCGGCAATAGCGCGGATTGGGGAGATCGCGGTTGTCTCGGTACCAGGGCACGTCGCGTTCGAGAAAGACGACCTTATGGCCGCGGCGGCTCAGGGCCTTGATGAGGGCGCGATATGTGGTCGCGTGCCCGTTGCCCCAGGACGAGGTGATCGACAGACCGAAGACGACGATGTTGAGGCTCATGCCGCCTCCGTTCGTTTCGCAGCGGCCTCGAGCAATTGAGCGACCTGGCGAGCGCGGTGCGCGTAAGTGTGAGAGGAGAGGATGCGCTGGCGGCCGGCCTGGGCGATTTTCCGGCGGGTCAGCGCATCGTGGCGGCCCAGGATTTCGACCACGGCATCGCCGTCCGGGGCGACGAGAATTTCGCGGCCGGGCTCGAGAAAGGTCTCGATGCCGACCCACTCGTCGGTGATGATGCAGGCGCCGGAGCCCGCGGCCTCGAAGATGCGCGTCGGTGGCGAAAACCCATAGCGCGCCATGCTGGCACGGTTGATGTTGAGGGTCGCCGATCCCGAGCAGAAGAAGGCATTGTGATCGCCGGTGCCGACGTGGCCGATATGGCGAACGTTGGCGGGAAGGTCCTTGGTCTCCCATCCCGAACCGCCCAACAGGAATAGCTGGTCTCTCAGGCGGGCGGCGGGCTTGAGGAAGAACTCCTCCACACGAGCCTCGCGGTCGGGGAGCCGATTGCCGAGAAAGCTCAGGTCGCACATGAAGTCCGGCCGCAGATCGACGGGGTAATGCACATCCGGATCGAGCGCGTTGTAAATCGGCACGCAGCTGCGCGCGCCGAAGGACAGATACTTGCGGACGACCGGCTCGCCGCCGCCGTAGGTGAGCACCATGTCGTAGAGAGGAATGTCGGCGCGGAGATGATGGGTTTGATCGCCCGCCATGGCATCGAGCGTCGCCGGCGCGTCCACATCCCAGTAGACGGAAATGGTCCCGCGCCGCGCCGCGCAGGGGAGCGCTGTTTCGAGTTCCCGGTCGAAGACGCCGACGCCGCTCGCCTTAACCAGCAGATCGGCATCCGCCGCCGCCTCGTCGAGAGATCGCTGCCAGCCGTTTTCGGTCGGGGGATAGACAATGACCCGCGCCCAGTCGGGATCGGGAATGTCGCGATGCTGCTGCCGGCCATAGGCATCCGGTTCGTAGAAGGCGATCTCGTGGCCGAGCTTGGCGAGCGCCTTGAGCAGGCCGCGGTAATAGGTGGCAGCGCCGTTCCAATAAGAGGAGACGAGACTCGAGCCGAAGAACCGGATCTTCATGCGGCGATCACCTCCTTTTCTTTCCTTTGCTTGCCCGGGTTGAGGGTGGCGAGAATGGCGAGGAGCTCATCGACCCGATGGCCGCAGCTATGACGGGCTCTTATGGCGGCAACGCCGGCACGCGCGAGCTCGTCGGCGCAGGCTCTATCGCGAAGAACCGTCGAGAGAGCGCTCTCCATCTCCGCTCCGGTTCGCGCTTTCAGATAAGCGCCCGCCGGAAATAATCCTTCGGCGTCATTCCAAGGTGCGCAGACGAGCGGAATGCCGCAAGCGAGCGCCTCGAACACCCTGATCGTTGGAATACCGGGGAGAGCGTCGACATAAACGCGGCGGGGAACGTGGACGGTGACCCGTGACTGGGCGAAGGCCCGAGGAACATGGTGGTTCGCAAGCCACCCGCCGGACTCGATTCCCAAACTGTCGAGTTTCTCTTCAAGCTCGCGGGGGTATCTCACTCCATACATTCGCGTGTGCAGACCGAGGCTAATTGCGGGTTCGATCAGAAATTCATTGAGTTCGCGGTCGCGCTCATCGTCACCCCAGTTCCCGATCCACACGAGATCGCTCGTTTTCTCAACGGAGGTCAGCGGGTGAAATAGAGCCGTGTCCGCGGCTTCGTGCCAGGTGTGAGCGCGCCGGCCCCAGCCCCAGGCGGCGTAAATTTCGCGAAGCACCTCGCCGAAAGCGAGCACCGCATCGTACCCCGACAGATCGAAGCGGCTGATTTCATGTGGCGCAGTAACGGCACGGTGGTGCGTATCGTGAAAAAAGAGCGTGAACCGTGCGCCTGA
>JBJMRA010000158.1:0-18038 GCA_045802365.1 Hyphomicrobiales bacterium
CGATAAGGATCACGGTGATCCGAAAGCCGTACATTCCGACCAGCGCTCCGGCGATCAGCGGCCCGAGCGCGTTTCCGGTCCGCTCGACCAGCCGGAATATTCCGTAAACCGAGTTCTCATTGACGCCGACGAGCTCTCGGCCGAGCTCGCCCACGAGCCCGGAGAGCGGCGCAATGCTGACCGCCTGCCCGAGACCCAGTCCTGAGAGAACGAGCGCGATCGGCAGAATTTGCTGCTCATCGCCGAGCAGCACGAAAAAGCCGCTGGCGCCCGCGATGAGACCGCCGAGGGCCACGAAGCCTGAGCGGCGCTCCCAGCGATCGGACAGCCGCGCGAACACTGGGACGAGCACGACCATCATGATCGGATAGATCATGAGCATGCGCCCGGTTGCCGATTGGGTGGCCCCGAGCGCCTGCATCTCGAGGGGCACGAGAAAAAAGCAGAATGCGACGAGGATGATCTTGGCTGGCATCGCGCAGAGGAGGAAGAGCGAGGCCAGTGCCGGTGAGGAGAGGATCGGCCGGAAATCGCGCCAGTGGACGGCGGCGCCCTGCAGCTTGCGGGCGCCGTCCTTGGGCATGCAGAGGAGCGCCAGAACGAGGCTTGCGGCCGCGAACAGCCCAGCGATGACGAAGGTTGCTGGAATGCCGAGGCGGTCGGCGAGGATGCCGCCGATCGGCGGTCCGCATAGCCCGGCGACCAGGATGGCACCGATGAACATTGCCATCCCGCTCGACCTCTGGCGGATGTCGGTCGAATCGATCACGAAGCCCTGCGCGCTGACGAACACGAGCGCGAAGCCGAGGCCCGACACAGCGCGCGCGAGCGTCAACCCAACGAGATCGCCCACCGCCGCCGAGGCGAGATATCCGACCAGCCCGAGGACGGCGCCGATGATCAGGCAACGGCGGCGGCCGATCCGGTCGGTGACGCTGCCGAGAACAGGTTGGGTCAGCGCTACGACGGCCAGGAATACGACGATCGGCAGGCTTGCTAGGAATTCGCGCGAGAACCCATCGACCGGCGCCGTGAGGTCGCGGATGTAGACCGGCAGGAAGGGCCGGGTCAGCTCCTCAGCGAACATGAAAACGAAGAGCGGCGCGCGGACGGCAGTCACGACCGCCGGAGGGCTACCCAGAGCTTCGCCCAGCCGGAAGCGGGCCTTGAAGAGATCGAGCGCCTGGTTTGCCACTTGGTCGCCGCGTTCGCCTAGGCGCCTGCGCAGCGCCGCATAATGCTCGTGAAGGGCATTGAGCCGCCGGTCGAGGGAAAGGGCAAAACGCCCAAACTCGGTTCCGCCCTCGACCGGCGCGTGAAGGCGGAGATCGCCGCGCTTGATCGTTCGCAGCCGCCGCTCCACCCCCTCGATAGCTCCGTAAACGGTCGCTCCGAAGCCGACATAGACGAGCTCGAGCGCAATCAAGGCCGTCACGAACATGACGATGACGAGATCGATCCAGAGGCCCGAGACGATCTCGCGCGCGTAGGTCGGGTCGAGACCGACGGCGAGGAGCTCCGTCCGGCCGCTCTTGGCTCCGATGGGGAGCCTGACAGCCGGCGTCACGCCGATGCGCTCGGCGCCATAGAGCACCTTCCCAGACGCATCGCGAACCGTGATCGAAGCGAGATCGGGATTGTCCGCCAGCGTGCGCTCGAGATAGCCATCGAGCCCTTGAAGCCGCTCGAACGGGATGCCGACGTCGAGAGCCCGGTCGATCAGCGCCGCCGTGGCTCCGCCCACCATCGCCGCCTTGCGCTCGAGTTCGGGCGTCAGAAGCCTTTCCGCACGCTCAGCGGTCCGGACCGAAAGAAACACCATCGCCGCCACCAGCACGACGACAACCGTCACCGAGAGCCGCGCGCGGAGCGTCATGACTGAAGCTCGGGCTCGAGCTTCCCGATCTCGAGCTCGGCGCGTGCGATCGGATCATCGTCTCCTGCACTGGCGGACTGACTGGCCGTTCGATGAATCCGCATGAGCAAGAGAAGACAGATCAAGCTTCCCGCGACGACGGCGGCCAGACCGGCCGGCAGGGCTTCGGTCAGAATGTCACGGCGGAGCGCGAGCACCTCACCGTCGATTCGAGCCCGATCGAGCCGCACGAGCACTGTGCCGACGGGCGCTCCGAAGTCATTGACGACCGGCTTTTCGTAGCGGAACGCCATCCCATCTTCGACCGAATTGTTCGCGTGCCCGATCCGGGCCTTGTCGCTGCTGAACAGGACATCGCCGGACTCGGACATCACGTCGATCGACAGCATCAGCGGATCCGCCCCGGCCTGCCGTTCGAGAACGGCAGGCAGCGTCGTCTGCTCCGAAAGTCTAATGCCAAGCTCCTGCGCGGCGGCGATGTCCCTGCTGATTCCGTCGGCCATCACGGCCATCCGGGAGCGGATCAGATCGAGATAGGCCGAGCGGACGCCGCTGAAGTTCATGTAGGCGGCGAGCATCATCGCAAATCCGATGATCACCGCAAAAACCGGCATGGTGCGGAGCGCCAGTCGAATCATTCAAGGATCAATAAAATTCGGTGTTTACAGCCAGCGGAATCAGGCTAGCACAAGACGGTCATGGCCGACAGCGTCCCGTTTCGGACGGACACGCGGGAGAGAGCTGACGATGACCCCTGGGGCGCGGATGATCTTCGGAGTCATGGCCGTCGCAGCGGCGGGACTCATCGTCTGCGCGGGGCTCGTCTATGGCGGCCTCTATCGCCTCGGCCTCAGGACCACCGAAGCCAATATCGACTTCGTTCTCTCGCAGCTCAGGGCCACTATTGAAGCGAATGTCGATCTGGGCTTGCCCCTCGCCGACATCCGCATCGTCCAGGACGTGATCGAAAGGGCGCGTGCCGCAGACCCGCAGGTGCTCGCGGCCGAAGTGTTCGCGCCGAACGGAACGTCGCTCTTCAATACCGATCGCGGCAGCATCGGCGAGCCTGTTCCCGACGCGTGGGCGGAGGCGGTTCGCTATCGGGTGGAGAACGACCGCTGGCGAGTCGAAGAGCTCGGAAACATCGTCGTCGGACAGATCATCCGGAATGACTTCGGCGAGCCTGTCGGCTATCTGGCGGTGACACTGTCGGGAGAAGCGCATCAGAAGCAGGCGGACGCCGTCCTCGGGGCGCTCCTCAGCGAGATGGCGCTTGCGCTGCCGGCGGCTCTCCTCATCGTGCTCATCGCGGCTCTCCTCTCGCTCAAATGGGCGGACCGCGACCTCGTTCGCCTCGCCCGCGCGCTCGGCGGGACTGCTCATGCTCGAGAACAACGAGGCGGGCTGCCGGATCAAGCTCGCCAGGCTTTACTTGCCATCGAGGATGCGGCTTCGGCTCTCGACCGGGCGGCCGGTCAGATCGCCACCATCGATGAAAGCGACGAACGTGAAGCGGCGTGAGCTTATTCGGCTGGTCTGGCCGGCTTTGCTCATCGCTGCGGCAGCGATCGCCGTCACCGCAATCTCGGCTCAGGTCTTTCTGGGGAGCGGTCTTGAGCGCAGCATGCCGTCGCTCGAAGCGGCGACCCGGGCGGGAGCGGAAGCGGTCGGCCGCTCGGTCTCCGGGCAGATCGCGCATGCGCTCGACATCGGCATCCCGCTCGATCGGCTCGTGGGAGTCGACGCCTATTTCCAGCGCATCGTCAGCGGCTCTCCGCAAGTGAAAGCACTGGCACTCCTCGACGCAAACGACCGCACTCTCTATGCGACTGCCCCGCACGTCGCGGGCTTGCGTTTCCCCATCGCCTCGGGGAGCGCGCGGGCAATCCTCGTCGTCGCCGCCGAATCGGCCCTGATCGACAGCTCCGTCAGACAGCTCGTCCTGACGCTCGCGATCGCGGTCGGCGTCACCGGGCTCGCGGCGGGACTCCTCGCATTCGGCTTCGGGCTGTTCTCGATCGCTCCGGCGCGCCGCGAGCTCACGGACTGGCTGAGTCGAATCGCGATGGGGCACTTCGATCGGACGCCACTTATCGAAGGAGCGGGACCTATTTCGATCGCAGCCCGGGCTGTCGTCCCGGCTCTGGAAAGGCTTGAGCAGTCGCGCCGCCGGCTCGGCGAATCCGTCGCGACCATTCGTGCGATCGATTTTGACGGAAGTCTCGGCCGGCGAGTCGACGCAATCCTGGCCGGTCTCGGCAGCCGGTACGAAATCCAACCAGTCAATCCACGGGTCGACCTCCCCGGCGATCAGCCGGCGAGCGGCGGCTCGGTGCTCTGGCGAGCGGCGGTCGTGCTCGGCGTCTATGGAGCTGCCTTCCCGCTCGTCGCGAACTTCGCGCTCGATCGGGAGCCTTTGGGCCTCGATCGCGCCTGGTGGCCGGTGCTTCCGCTCATGGCTGAGCTCTTCGGGGCCGGCTTTGGCGCATTGCTTGGACGTGGAACGCTCGGACGGGGGCGCACCGGACTGGCGATCGCGGGAGCTCTCCTCGGACTGTCGCTTCTGTCCACCTTCTGGTGCCGGTCCTATGCAACGTTCATCCTGCTCCGCGCCGGGTCGGGCTTTGGCGGTGCTTTCCTTTTGATAGCTCTCCTCGGCCGGGGCGGCCTCAGCTTTCCTCGGCGGGCGGTCCTCGCGACGCTCGCGTTCTCTGGTTTCGTCATCGGACCGATGGTCGGCGCGCTTTTGACCGAGGTATCGGGGCGCCGAGCGGCATTTCTGGTCATCGGAGCAGGCATGCTCGCGCTCGCCCCTCTCGTGGCCACGCTCCGTCCACCGGCCGGCGGCAGCAGATCGGCGCGAGCCTCGGGGGCGCTGGGGTTGGCCGACGTCGTTCTGGCGCTCGCGGTCACGCCGGTCGTGGCGCTCGTCCTCGTGATCATCCCCGACGGGTTCGGCTACGACAACTATCTCGCCGGCGCGGGGGCGATCGCGCTCGCTGGACTCTCGGTTTGCGCCGCCCCGCGGTCTTCGCTCGCGGGAGCGCTCACCTTGATCGTCGCGGCCCTTGTTCTGCGGGTCGCACCCATCTCAACCGCGGCGCTCCTCGCCGCGGCCGCCGCCGCCGGCTTGTGCGCCGGCAGCGCGTACATTGCTGCTGAGGGAAGAGCGGCGAGACCGTGGACTGCCATGGGTTTCGGAGCGGCGGCTGGCATCATTGCGGCCGGTCTCATCGACGTCTTCGATGTCCCGCTCTCGTTCCTGCTCGGCGGGACGGGCGTCCTCCTTGTGCTGATCGAATCAGTGCGAAGGAAGCTCGTCCGTGCGCCCGCCGTCTGAAAGCCCGATGCGGCTCAGTACGCGCATTGCCCTCATCGTTTCCGCCGCTTTCCTGCTCGCTTTCGCAGCGCTCGTTTATCTTGGGCTGCAGCGCGAGACCCTCGCCGCACGGCCATTCACCCGGATCGCAATCGCTGGCCAGGAAGCGCTGTGGCGCGAAATCCTTCTTACGGAAACACGCCGCCTCGTCGAGTTCGAAGCGCGCGTCGCCGCCGACGAGGCGATGTCAGCGGCCCTTGCCCGCGGCGATCTGCCGGAGCTCCGCAAGCTCGCTCTCGCCTGGGCTCAGCCGCGACTCGCCTCGGGCGAGATCGCCGATCTGCAAATCATCGACCGCCAGGGTCAGCTCGTCGTTGCAAGTTCGGTGCTCGCCGAGCCGCCGCGGCTTCTCGACATCAGCACGATCGGCGCGATCATCGAGGGTGCCCGTCCGCAAGGCATCCGGCAGGTTTCCTCCGATCATTTCAGGATCGTCGTCGCGAGGCGCTACGGGACCTGGGGCGGCGCACCCGCCGTCCTCGCGGTGGGAGCCGACGCGAAGGGCGTGTTGCGCAGCTTCGCTCAGGCCATAGGCGCGGAAAGCTTCCTCGTCAGCACCCGCGGGAGACTGGTCGAGGGTACGAGCCCCGATCTCTGGAATGCGCTCTCGCTCGAACTGCCGCAGCGCGTCGGAAGCGTGGGCCAGGGCAGCCGCGGCGAGCGCCTCTATGCGGTAACGGCGATTCCGCTCGCCGACCTTTCGGCGGGCTCGGCCGGTCTCCTCGTCGCCGCGCAGGATGCGACCGAGAGCATCCGGGCGCTCGACCGGCTCACGGCCCTTACTGTCGGCATCATGCTCGCCGTTGCCTTTCTCACGATCGGCGGCCTCTACGCTTACCTTCGCTTCAGCTTCAACCCGCTCGAAAAGGCGGTCGGCGTGCTGACCGCTCTCGCTAAAGGCGATACTTCGGCCGCGCTCGCCAAGCGGAGCGACGATGAGATAGGGGAGATCGCCTCTGCGATCGGCAGCTTGCGCGGCAGTCTCATTGCGCTCAACGATGCGCGCCGGCAGCGAGAGCTACAGCGGCGTCGCCAGGAACATTTCGTGCGCCGTCAGATGGCCGCTCTTGCGGAGACTCTCGAAGCCGGCGCGCGGGAGGAAGTGCTCGCCGATCTTGATCGGATCGTCGCCGCCACCCGCGGCAACAGCATGGCGCCGGAGAGCGGCGGATCTGTCTCACGCCTGATCCGCGAGGACGATCAGCTAGGCCCGATAGCGGCCGTCCTGCAGCAAATGTCGGGACGGGTTGTCGATCAACACCGGCGCTTGTCGGAACTCGTGGCACGCCTGCGCGAGGCTCTCGTCCGTGAAACCCAGCTTGCGTCGCTGCAGCAGGAACTCGCGATCGCGCGCGAACTCCAGCGCTCGGTGCTGCCGGCCGATTTCCCGCCGAGACCTGCTTTCGAGATCAGGGGAACCATGCAGTCCGCCCGGGAGGTCGGCGGCGATTTCTACGACTTCTTCGAGCGGCGCGACGGCCGGATCGTCTTGGTCATTGCAGACGTGTCCGGAAAGGGCGTGCCCGGCGCCTTCTTCATGGCGATCGCACGGACGCTGCTCAAAGCCATCGCGCTCTTTGAGAACGATCCCGCGAACTGCATACGTCAGCTCAACGAACTGCTCGCGAGGGACAACGATCAAATGATGTTCGTGACGCTGTTCTTCGCCGTGTTCGATCCTTCCTCCGGGCATCTCGATTACGTGAATGCCGGACACCCTTCGCCCGTCCTTCTGGGTTGCGGCGCTCCGCGGCTGCTGCCGACGACGGGCAACATCGCCGCGGGGGTCATGGGCGAAGCCGATTTCTCGGGGGAAGCGATCAATCTTGCACCCGGCGAAGCGCTCGTTCTTTTCACCGACGGAGTGACCGAAGCCTTCTCTCCTGACGGCGTTCAGTTCGGCGAGGGCCGGCTCCTCGAAGCCTTGGGCGCGCTGCCGCCCGAGACGTCTGCCGATGATATCGCCAAAACGCTGATCGCGGCGGTCAAGACCTTTGAGGCGGGAGCCGATCAGTCCGACGACATCACCCTTCTCGCGCTTCGCTATCTGGGTCAAAGCGGACGGGCGCCGGAACTGTCTCAGTTCGATTTGGGCTCGTGATAGTCTCGCCGAACGTCGGCGGCCATAAAGGACAAGGATCATCACTATGTGCTTCGACAGAGCAGTCGTCTCGACGCCAGAGACCGGAATGTCGCTCGAAACGCTTGGACGGCGATACATCGTGCACGCGACAGCCGCTCAGACGGCCGGCGCATTGGGTGTCTGGGAGCTGATTCTGGACAGGGATCGAGGCATCCACATTCATACCCATACGAAGGAAGACGAGGTGTTTCGGGTGCTGGAAGGACGCTTCCGCTTTTGGTGCGGTGAGCAAACGGTCGAGGGCGGCAAGGGCTTCACAATCGCTTTGCCTCGGCATGTTCGGCATGGATTCCACAACACGGGCGAGACCCAGGGCCACCTGCTCGGCTTCGTGACGCCCGGGGGCTTCGAGCAAATCTTTTTCGATCTGGTTCAACTCGGAACGTCTCCATCCGAAGCACAGTTGGCCGAGCTAAATCGCAAATACGGCCTTGTCGGGCACGGGCCGCCACCCGAGCAAACGTAAAACTGATAGAGGTCTCGCACGTGAGCGGATCTTGCCCTGCGGCTTTCTCTCGAAGGCCTCGGGAAATGCACGGAGTCGGGTATACCGAGAGAACTCGCAGCATGCCGATAGGGGATAGCAGGACAAAACCGACAGCACCCGCGCGACGCTTCGATAGATTCAAGCGATTTCATTGAAAGCACATTTTCAAGATCGATACGTTCGCCAAAACTGAAATTTCGGCTAGTTAGGCCTGTCCTCGTGCCGGTTGCTTGCCGCAGGCCGTCTCCCATAAATCCCCACTTGCCGTCAGAAAGTCCGATCACTTCGCTCTTAGCCTGCGCAGCACGATTGCGAATCACCGCCGGCGCGCACCTCCTGTTTCGGAGGGCAGGGAACCAACCCGTAGGAGCAGAACACGCAGCAATCGCCGCCCCTAGGCTTGAGCACGGTATGGCAGCCCCGACATTCGTAGAAATACTGGCAGGCGTCGGTTGGCATCGCCTCGGTCGCGCGATGGCCGCAAACCGGACATGTCAGCGTCGAGAATAGCTGAATCGGACTCATCGCTGCCTCAGCCCTTCGGCGCGGAAGGATAGCCCGCATTGGTAGTTGCAGAGATGAGCACGGGGACCGTGACCTTTGCGTCATCATAGGTGACAGTTGCCGTCTTGTCGTCCAACGAAATCACGACATTGATCACCCCGGGGACGGCCGCGAGGCTCCCCTTGACGATGTGCGGGCAGGCGACACACGTCATGTTCTCGACAGCGAGGGTAACTGTCTGCTCGGCGGCGAACGCGGCAGGGCCCGCCAGCAGGGCGAGACCCATGGTGGCGGCAAGCAGCTTGGTCATGGATCGGCAATCCTTGCTCAGGTGAGCATGATGGGGGCTAGGAAATCAAAAGCCAGCGCCCCGGCGGTAAGAACGGTCGCAACAACGAGGCCAGTGGTCACGATACGGCTCGGCATTGGCCGGGCGCAGGGTGCGCCCTCGACGCAGGCCGTCTTGCGAGCGCGGTAGACCAGCCAATACCCACATCCGACAAAAGCCAAAGCGAACGCAATAAGATAAGGCTGGTAAGGCGCAAGACGCGTCAGGTTGCCGATCCATGCGCCGCTGACGCCGAGACTGAATAGGGCCAACGGCACGATACAGCAGGACGAGGCGGCAAGTCCTCCAGCGATACCGCCCGCCGCAAGCAGTTTCTGCATGCGCTCAGTGGATGTATCCGAGAGTGTTTTCTTGTTATTCAAGGGCATCCCATCCTTGCTCAGTAGGGCTCCATGTTGCATCCTGTAGCCGCTACAGGAGCAAGAAGATTTCAAATGCCGGTGATCACATCCGCGCGAGCGGGGGTTCTTTTGATCGGCGAACTCTCGCGCCTCACCGGGGTTCATACTGAGACCATTCGCTATTACGAGCGGATCGGGATGCTGGCCGTTCCGCCCCGTACCGCTGGCGGCCGCCGCCTCTACGAGAACAAGCACGTGCGCACGCTCGCATTCATCCGCCGCGCTCGGGAGTTGGGATTCACGCTGGATGAAATCCGCACGCTCTTGGAGCTGAGCGGGTCGGAACTCCCTTCCTGCGCCGAGGTACGAGTGATCGCGACCCGTCATCTTGACGATATCAGGAAGAAGCTCGCCGACTTGTCGAGGCTGGAAGCCATTCTGACCCAGACGGTGGCGCGGTGCGTCGGGAACGCCTCTCCGGCCTGTCCCGTTCTCGATATGCTCGGCAGCGGATTGGATGCGTCCCCATGACGACGAAATTTTGAATGCGATGGGGGCTAGAACGGCAGAAGATTGAACGGCTCTGCTACTCGCCGCCGAAAAAAGGCCGCACCCAACAAATCGCCAGCCGCACATGGGCAGCGGTCAATTTCCAGTGCCGATGGTGACACTACCGGGCCGTCACAGCTCCTTCGTCAGTGACCGGACGAACTCGGTAAGCCCGATGCGGCGCTTACGCTTCAGCCGCTCGGCCGTGAGGATCGCATTGATCTTGGCGCTCGTGTCGGGAACGTGTTCGTTCACGATGACATAGTCGTATTCCGGCCAGTGGCTGATCTCGCGGGTGGCTTCGGCCATCCGCTTCGCGACGGTCGAGGCGGAGTCCTGCGCGCGCTTCACGAGGCGCTCCCTCAGCTCTTCCCCCGATGGCGGCAGGATGAAGATCGTCACGAGGTCGTCGGCCATGGCCTGTGCGAGCTGCTGCGTTCCTTGCCAGTCGATGTCGAAGAGAACGTCACGCCCTCGAGAGAGCGCATGCTCTACGGGCCGCCTCGGCGTGCCGTAGAGGTTGCCGAACACCTCGGCCCATTCGAGGAGGTCGCCCGAGTCGCGCATCGCGGCGAAGCGATCCTTGGAGATGAAAAGATAGTCCTTGCCGTCGATTTCGCCTTCCCTAGGAGGCCGGGTGGTGACCGAAATGGACATCGTGATGTTGGGGTCCGACGTGAGGAGAGCGCGAGAGAGCGTCGTTTTGCCGGCCCCCGAGGGCGAGGACATGATGAGGAGGAGCCCGCGGCGGGCGATGTTGACGCGCGAGAGCTGCTTATTCAATGTTCTGGACCTGCTCGCGGAGTTGATCGATGACCGACTTGAGCTCGAGCCCGACTGTGGTGAGGCTGCGGTCGGGCGCCTTCGAGCAAAGCGTATTCGCTTCGCGATTGAATTCCTGGGCGAGAAAATCGAACTGCCGGCCGACGGGCTCGGTGGCCTCGAGAAGCTTCCGCGCGGCTTCGATATGGGCGAACAAGCGGTCGATCTCCTCCTGGACATCGGCGCGGGTGGCGAGAAGGACCGCCTCCTGATGCAGCCTGTCGCGATCGAATCCCGCACTCGTCTCGAGAAGCCGGGCGACCTGATCCGACAGCCTCGCCCGGATGGCCTCGACCGACCGCGCGGGCGAATCCCGTGCCAGCACCGCGAGCCTTTCGATGCGGTCGATCTGCGCTGCAATGATGTGGCCCAGCCTTGCCCCCTCGGCGCGGCGGTTTGCCGCCAGCGAGAGGAGCGTGTCCTCGAGACTCGTGAGCATGGCTTTCTCGCGCCGCGACAGGAGCTCTTCATTCTCGTCGGGCGTCGCGACGTCGAGCACGCCTCTGAGCGCAAGGATGTTTTCCGCGCGCGGCGGTTCGCCTCCGAGCCGTTCGAACAGCCGCTCGGCAAGGGCGAGCGCCTGTTCGAGCGCCTCCTCATTTACGACCAGCACCTGATGTGACGGTCCGCGATCGCAGGTCAGCGTGACCTGAACATTGCCGCGCTTCAGAAGCCGTTGCACGGATTCCCGGACGGCTATTTCGAGCCATTCGAAGCCCGAAGCGAGACGCGCCCTGACGTCTAGGCCCTTGCCGTTGACGCTCCTCACCTCCCATTGCCAGCTGAGCCCCTCATGGCTGCCAGAGCCACGGGCGTAACCGGTCATGCTGGACAGCGGCATCCCTCGCCCGTTCCCCCGAATCGGCCCTCGAACGCACTCTAGACGCCCCGCCTCCCAACCGCCAACGGCTCGCTAGCGCGGCTTGGGTTTGGGCACCGGAATGGGCACTAGGCGATTGGCGACCCTGATCAGATCCCCGGGCTTCAAGGGCAATCTCGGCTTGGTCCGTGGGACCGGGATCGTCGATGCAGGAACTATGGCGGAGACCGCTGCGGGCTTTTCCGCGGCGGGGGCGTCCGGCAGCGACTTCGGCGCGGGCATTGATTGGGCGACAGGCTTCGAGCCAATGGGGCTCGGAACCGGCTTGGACTTTACCGGTTCGGCGCCGGCCGGAGGCTCGCTCTGCGTCGGGGCAGCCTCGGTAACTCTCTTGGTTTCCATAGAGGGGGCTGGCACCGGCGGGGTCGGCTTTTCCCCTGTTGAATCAGTTGACGGGGGCGCTGGGACCGCGGCTGTCTCTTCCGCGACCGGCGCCGGAGGGAGGCTCGCCTTAGTCGGATCGACCTCGGCCGCGCCGGTTGTCTGGGTCGCGACGGCCGGACCAGCCTTCGCCTCCTCTCCATTCGCTTCTGCGGCCTTCTCAGCCGCGAGCTCATCGAGGACATCGCCCTCGCCCGCATTGCGCTGGCGTTCGATCTCGCGCCATTTGGCGACGTTCTTGCGGTGCTCGGCCAGCGTCTCGGCGAAGACATGGCCTCCCGAGCCGTCGGCCACGAAATAGAGATCGGCGGTAACGAAGGGATTGAGCACCGCCTCGAGCGACGCCTTGCCCGGATTGGCGATCGGCCCCGGCGGCAATCCGGCGATCCGGTAGGTGTTGTACGGCGTCTTGTTCGCGATATCCTGCTTGGTCAATGGCCGGTCAAGCTTGCCCCTGCCCCCCACGAGACCATAGATGATGGTCGGATCCGACTGGAGACGCATGCCCTGCTTCAGCCGGTTGATGAAGACGGCGGCCACGCGCGGGCGCTCCTCGGCCTTGCCGGTCTCCTTCTCGACGATCGAGGCAAGCGTGATCGCCTCGTTCACCGACTTGACGATGAGATCCGGCGCCCTCTTCGCCCATAGCTCGTCGATCAGCTTCTGCTGCGCCTCCATCATGTCGTGGACGATCGCGTCGCGAGTCGTGCCCCGTTTGAAGAGATAGGTGTCGGGGAAGAGGCTCCCTTCGGAGGGAGCGAGCGTCAGATCGCCGGTCAGGATCGGGTTCTGGCGGACGCGTTCCATCGCCTGTTCGGAGGTCCAGCCCTCGGGAATGGTGAGCTTGTAGACGATGGACTTGCCCTGGACGATCTGCCCGAGCACGTCGCGCATGCTGATTCCGGCTGGGAACTCGTATTCCCCGGCCTTGAGGCGGCCGCGGCTGCCGGTCAGGTATGCGGCGGCGGTGAACACCTTGCCATCGGAAATGACTCCCGCGTCCGCGAGCTCGGCGGCAATCTCGGGCGTACGAAGGCCCTTGCGCAGGTCGACCACTTTGGGGGAGGTGAGCGGACCTTGGCCGATATACTGTTGGTAGCCGAACGCCGCGAGCCCGAGCGCGATCAGGCCCACGATCGCGAAGGTGACGAAGAGCGAATAGAAGACCCGGCTCGCCGCCGAGCGCCGCAGCGGCTTTCCATCCGGGACGGCGCCTACATCGATGCGCTCGGGCTCGGTCTTCGACGGTTTCGGAGTGCTCGCCACGTCCGCAGTGCTCGCAGTGCTGGCTCGACCTGCCCGGCGACGCTTACGTCGCGCTTTTTTTTCGTCGTCCTCGTCGCTCAACGCCGCTCTCCGCCGTCAGACCCGTCTCAGGATCAGCGATGCATTGGTCCCACCGAAACCAAAGGAATTCGACAGAACTGTGTTGACTTCCTTGTTCCGTGCGGCGATCGGCACGAGATCGATGTCGGTCTCGACCGAGGTGTTCTCGAGGTTGATGGTCGGCGGCACGACGTTATCGCGGATGGCGAGCATCGAGAAGATCGCCTCCACGGCGCCTGCCGCTCCCAAAAGATGCCCGATCGACGACTTCGTCGAAGACATCGAAAGCCCATTGTACTTGTTGCCCAAGAGACGCTCGACGGCTTTGAGCTCGAGCTCGTCGCCGAGCGGGGTTGAGGTGCCGTGCGCGTTCACGTAGTCGAGGTCGTGGGCGGAAATGCCGGAACTCCTCAACGCCGCCTTCATGCAGCGATAAGCGCCGTCGCCGTCCTCGGAGGGCGCGGTGATATGATAGGCATCGCCCGACATGCCATAACCCATGACTTCGGCATAAATCTTGGCCCCGCGCGCCTTGGCGTGCGCGTACTCCTCGAGCACGACAATTCCCGCCCCCTCGCCCATCACGAAGCCGTCGCGGTCGCGGTCATAGGGCCGCGAGGCGCGCTCAGGCGCGTCGTTGAAATGCGTGGAGAGCGCCTTGCACGCCACGAAGCCCGTTATCCCAAGTTTCGAAATCGCCGCTTCGGTGCCGCCCGCCACCATTACGTCGGCATCGCCGAGCGCGATCATGCGCGAGGCATCGCCGATTGCATGGGTTCCGGTGGCGCAAGCGGTGACGACCGAATGGTTGGGTCCCTTGAAGCCGTACTCGATCGATACGACGCCCGAGGCGAGATTGATCAACGAGCCGGGTATGAAGAATGGGCTCACCCGCCGCGGCCCCTTTTCATAGAGGGCAAGGGTCGTCGCCTCGATGCTCGGCAGACCTCCGATTCCCGAGCCGATGAGCACGCCGGTTGCGCACTTCTCGTCCTCGCTCTTGGGCTCCCATCCCGAATCCCTCACAGCCTGCCGCGCAGCGGCCATGGCATAGATCATGAAGGTATCGTAGCGGCGCTGCTCCTTGTGATCGACCCAGTGGTCGGGGTTGAACGTCGCGTCCGAGCCATCGCCTCGCTTCACCTCGCAGGCGATGCGGCACGGCAGATCGGAGGCATCGAACTTGGTGATCGGCCCGGCTCCGCTGATCCCCCGCAGAAGCCTCGACCAGGTTTCCTCCACGCCGGTCGCCAGAGGCGAGACGATGCCGAGCCCCGTCACGACCACTTTCCGCATCAGGCAATCACTCCAATCGATCCCTCCAAAAACGGAAACGCGGCGGCAGGTTCATCGCCCCCTGCCCCCGCGCCGATCGGACCCCCTCGCGAAGAAGGGAGCGCGCCGCCTCAAGTCGCGCTCTTCTCGATGAATTTTATGGCGTCGCCAACGGTCTGAATAGTTTCGGCGGCATCATCCGGTATCTCGATGCCGAACTCCTCCTCGAATGCCATGACCAGCTCGACCGTATCCAGGCTGTCAGCGCCCAAATCGTCGATAAAGCTTGCTTCGGGCGTCACTTTCTCGGCGTCGACCCCCAAATGTTCGACAACGATCTTTTTGACCCGCTCAGCAACGTCACTCATGTTCAGTCGTCCTCGTATGGTTAATCCGGCAAGCCCGGTCATCCGGCGGTCGGACACGCATTACTTGGATGTCCCCTCGAGCCTCGGCGGTTCCTAACACACTTTTCAAACCGCACAAAAGGGTCTCCGGCGAGCTTTGTAATCGCTCGGAAAACCCGCTCAAACCATTGCCATTCCGCCATTCACGTGAATGGTCTGGCCCGTGACGTAGGCGGCCTCGTCGCTCGCGAGATAAACGGCCGCAGCGGCAATTTCGGCGGGGCTGCCGAGCCGTGCCATGGGCACCCTGGCGATGATCGCTTCCCTTTGTTTTTCGTTTAGCGCTTCGGTCATCGCCGTCGCGATGAAGCCCGGCGCGATGCAGTTGACCGTGATGCTCCTGCCGGCGAGCTCCTGCGCGAGCGCCTTGGTCATGCCGATCATCCCCGCCTTGGAGGCGGCATAGTTGGCTTGTCCGGCGTTTCCGGTCACGCCTACGACCGAGGTGATTCCGATGATCCGCCCGGACCGGCGCTTCATCATGCCCCGCACCGCGGCGCGGGCCAGCCTGAACCCCGCCGTCAGATTGATCTCGATCACCTCCGCCCATTCCGCGTCTTTCATGCGCATCGCGAGGCCGTCCCTTGTCACGCCCGCATTGTTGACGAGGATGTCGAGAGTTCCCATCGCTCCTTCGGCTTCCGGCACAAGCTTTTCGACCTCTTCGGGCTTGGCGAGGTTGCACGCGAAGATATGAACGCGCTCGTTGAGGCGCTCTTTCATTTCATCGAGGGCCGCTGTCCGCGTGCCCGACAAGGCGACGGTCGCGCCTTGGGAATGGAGCGCTTTGGCGATCGCCTCGCCGATCCCGCCCGTAGCACCCGTGACGAGCGCGGTTTTGCCGAAAAGATCGAACATGTCTCAGCCCTGTTTCAAAGCCGCTAGCGCCGCATCGAAATCGCGCGGCGAGGATATCGAGAGTGCCGCAGCGTCAGGAGCCGTCCGTTTCACGAGTCCCGTCAAGACTTTGCCGCTGCCGATTTCACAAAAGAGTTTAACGCCGTCGGCAGACATCCGCGCCATCGATTCGCGCCAGCGCACGGTCCGGGTGACCTGCTCGATCAGCCCCGCACGGATCCGCTCCGGATTCTTCACCGGATCGGCCGTGACGTTCGAAACGAGCGGAACCGAGGGTTCGCTCATAGGCGCCGCCGCAAGAGCTTCAGCCATGACGGCGGCAGCCGGCTTCATCAAAGCGCAATGGAAGGGCGCGCTCACAGCCAGCATCACGGCGCGCTTCGCCCCGACCCTCCTGGCGATCTCGACTGCACGCTCGACCGCCCGTTTATGCCCCGACACGACCACTTGGCCCGGAGCATTGTCGTTCGCCGCCTCGCAGACCTCGCCCTGGGCGGCTTGGGCCGCGACCGCAACCACGTCGCCATAGTCGAGGCCGAGCAGCGCGGCCATAGCCCCGGTCCCGACCGGCGTTGCTTCCTGCATCGCCCGGCCACGGACCTTGAGCAGGCGCGCCGCCTCAGCGACGGTGAAGGCGCCCGCGGCCGCCAGCGCCGAATACTCGCCGAGGGAATGGCCGGCGACGAATGCCGCGCGCTCGGCAAGCACCCGACCGTGCTCCGCCTCGAGCGCTTTCAGCAAGGCCAAGCTCACGGTCATGAGCGCCGGCTGGGCATTCTCAGTCAGGGTCAGCTCGTCTTCGGGTCCCTCCCACATGAGAGTCGAGAGCTTCTGGGAAAGCGTATCGTCAATTTCATCGAAGACGGCCCGGGCGGCTGGAATATCCGCGACCTCCCTGCCCATGCCAACGGCCTGGCTGCCCTGTCCCGGGAAGATGAATGCAACGGACATTATCCAAGCCGTGCCGCGCGAATTGACCGCATGACGGTGATCCCCCTAACTGCCGCCATGCTCACGGCTTCCGATCTCGAGCGTGCGCGGGCGATCGTCTATGGGGCAATGCCGCCTACGCCGCAATATCCCTGGTCCCTACTCGCCGCCGCGACGGGATGCGAGTGCTGGGTCAAGCACGAAAACCACAGCCCGATCGGCGCCTTCAAGGTCAGGGGCGGCCTCGTCCACATGCGCTTGCGCAAAGAGCGGGGCGAGACCAACGGCGTTATCACCGCGACGCGGGGCAATCACGGCCAGTCCATTCCTTTCGCGGCTCGCCGGGAAGGAATGGCATCGACGGTCGTCGTTCCGCGCGGCAATTCCAGGGAGAAGAACGCGGCAATGCGGGCCTTGGGCGCCGAGCTGATCGAGGCCGGTTCCGATTTCGACGAAGCCCGTGAGATCGCAATGGCACTTGCGCGCGAACGCGGGCTCGACATGGTCGCGTCCTTCCATCCTGAACTGGTGATGGGCGTTGCGACCTACGGCGACGAACTCTTCCGGGCCGCGGGCGAGCTCGATGCCGTCTACGTTCCGATTGGGCTTGGGTCCGGTATCTGCGGTGTCATCGGTGCGCGAGACCTGCTCGGGCTCAGGACGAAAGTGGTCGGGGTCGTTGCGGAGTGCGCGCCGGCCTATGCGCTCTCCTTCACTGCAGGCAAGCCCGTGCCCACGAATTCCGCAGCCACCTTCGCCGACGGCCTCGCGGTTAGAGTGCCTCACCCCGACGCCGTCGCCATCATCGCCAGGGGCGCCGACCGGATCGTCCAGGTTTCGGAGGACCAAATCAGCGAAGCGATCCGGCTTTATTACCGGTCGACGCACAACCTTGTGGAAGGCGCTGGCGCAGCTCCTCTCGCCGCTCTCATGAAGGAGCGCGCCCAGATGTCGGGCAAGCGCGTCGGCCTCATTCTCTCGGGCGGCAACATCGACATGGACAAGTTCGCGACGATCCTCGCCGGATCGACGCCACAGCCTTGAATGAACGCATGCGGGGCGCGTATGTCTCGACATATGAGAACCACGTCCGCCTTCCTGACGAACTTCTCCGCCCGAGAAGAGGATCGCCCGCGAGCGGAACACCACCCTCACTGCACTGCTCGAGCAGGGCCTTAGAGATGTCCCTTCGAGATCTGTATCTCGCGGCACTGGCGACGAGCATGGCTGCACCTTCATCGCGCTCGACCGGAATTTCGCCAGGTTCAAATGCTTGAGGTGGTCCTTCCCATCCCTGTCAACGTGAATCGTCGGCCCGAAGCCCACCTATTGAACATGCACCTGAGCCGTCCAGAACGAGCTGCTCTCGGACCGAGAATGATTAGCCAGCCAAAGGCCTGGTACCAGTTCCTGAGAGCGGCCGCCGGAGTGTGGAACGACAAAGCCGTGATCGTTTCATACCCTAAGTCCGGGCGTACGTGGCATCGAATTCTTCTCGCCAAGTTCGTGCAACTCATGCACGATTTGAGCC
>JBJMRA010000159.1:0-6402 GCA_045802365.1 Hyphomicrobiales bacterium
ATGGGGCCGAGCACACCGTCATCGCCGATCGGATCGAGACCGGCACCTATGCGATGGCGGCCGCCATGACCGGCGGCGATGTGCTCCTGTCGGGAAGCCTTCCCGACACAATCTCGACGGTGCTCGACGCGCTCGCCAGTGCCGGCGTCGCCATCAACGTTACGAATAGCGGCATACGCGTCAGCCGTAACGGCGCGGGTCTCGCTCCCGTGAAGGTCGAGACCGAACCCTATCCGGGCTTCCCGACCGATCTTCAGGCCCAGTTCATGGCGCTCATGACCAAGGCCGAGGGCACGTCGTACATCCGCGAGACGATCTTCGAGAACCGCTTCATGCACGTCCAGGAGCTTGCAAGGTTCGGGGCCGATATCCATCTCAACGGCGATACCGCGGAAGTGCGCGGCGTTCCGCGGCTGACGGGCGCCCAGGTCATGGCGACCGATCTTAGGGCGTCGGTGTCGCTGGTGATCGCCGCCCTTGCCGCCGAAGGTGAAACGATGCTCCATCGCGTCTATCATCTCGACCGCGGCTTCGAGACGCTCGAGGCCAAGCTGTCGGCCTGCGGGGCCGATGTCGAAAGGCTGTCCGGCAACTGAGGCCATGGATCGGTTGAAGCTCGCGGCACTCGACCAGAGCGATCTCGAGGTCATCTCCGCGCACATGCAGGATGCGGTGCTCACGCGCTCCGACATCCGTTACTGGCGATCGAAGGGCAAGTTCGCGCTTCTGGCGAACCGGTTCGCATGGGATGCGGTGTCGCCGGGCAAACGCGGGCGTTACCAGCGCCGGCTGAGCGGCCTTCAGTTCGCCCGTGTGCTGAGTGTGCGCTCTTGCGGGATCTCGCGCGATGGCGATACCGTTCTCTGCCTCCTGTCGATCGGCTTTGAGCAGGGCGAGCCTCCCTCGGGGGCCGTCGTGCTGACCTTCGCCGGCGGCGGCACGATCAGGCTCGAGGTCGAATGCATCGAAGCCCAGCTCGACGATCTCGGTCCCGCCTGGGAAACGGCGCGAGCGCCCTCTCACGAGGATGGCGAGCGGATCGACGCCGCCTGACGAACCTCGTGCAAAGCGGGGAGACGGCTCGTCCGATATGGCCTATCGGTTGCCCGCGCAATGTCCGCCAAGTCGAAACACTGCCTCGTCTCCGTCGATATAGACGGCAGCATCGCTCCGGGTCTCACCCCCGATGCGGAGCACGAGCGGCGCATCGCGATTTATGACCTCATCGAGGAAAACCACTTCAAAGTCGCCGGTCACGACCGCGGACCCTATCGGCTGCGCCTGTCGACGGCCGAGGGACGGCTCATCTTCGACATCAAGTCGGAAGATGGCTCGGCGGTCACGATCATCGGCCTATCGATGTCGCCCTTCCGCCGTATCGTCAAAGACTATTTCCTGATCTGCGAGAGCTACTACAAGGCGATCCGGCATGCCTCCCCAAGCCAGATCGAGACGATCGATATGGCCCGGCGCGCGCTCCATAACGAGGGCAGCGAGATCCTGAAGAAAAGGATCGACGGCAAGGTCCACCTCGATTTCGACACGGCGCGGCGCCTCTTCACGCTCATCTGCATCCTCTACTGGCGGCACTAGCGATGACGGGCGAGCTTCCGGGCGCGATCCTCTTCGCGTGCAGCCTGAACGCGATCCGCTCGCCCATGGCGGCGGCAATGATGCGCCACTTCTACGGCCACCGGGTGTTCGTCGCGTCCTGCGGGGTCAGGGCCGGGGAGGACGATCCCTTCGTGCATGCCGTTCTCGAGGAGATCGGCATAGCGCTCGGCCGGCATCGGCCGCAAAGCTTCGATGATCTCGAGGACACCAATTTCGACGTTGTCGTCTCCCTCTCTCCCGAAGCCCATCATCGGGCTCTCGAGCTCACCCGCACCTCGCCCCTCATCGCCGAATACTGGCCGACCCTCGACCCCTCCGTCGTGACCGGCAGCCGCGAGCAGATTCTCGATGCTTATCGCGACGTACGGGACGGCCTCTACGGCCGCATCCGGCAGCGGTTCGGCCCACTTGGCGCGCGGGGGGTGTGATGCCCGCCCGGTTGCATTTGGCTGCCAACCCGTTCATTTACCCGCGCGGATGACGGGGAACGCGGTCAAGCTCGTGCTCGCCAGCGCCTCGCCGCGCCGGCTCGCCCTTCTCGAACAGGTCGGCATCGTTCCCGATCTCCTCAATCCGTCCGACATCGACGAAACCCCTGAGCGCCGGGAGACGCCGCGCCGGCTGTCGATCAGGCTCGCCGAGGAGAAGGCCCGCGCCGCGGCCGACGCGCCGCTCGTCAAGAAGCTCCCGGGCAAGGTCTTCATCATCGCCGCCGATACCGTCGTGGGACTCGGGCGACGCATCCTGCCCAAGGCCGAAACGGCGGAAGACGCGCGCGCTTGCCTCCTGCTTCTCTCCGGACGCTCCCATTGGGTCTATTCCACGGTCGCGCTGATTGCGCCGGGCGGCAGGCTCACTTCGCGCTGCAGCGAAACCAAGGTGCGCTTCAAGCGCTTGTCGCGCGAGGATATGGACACCTACATCAAAAGCGGTGATTGGCGCGGCAAGGCCGGCGGCTACGCGATCCAGGGCCGGGGTCACGCATTCGTCCGTCTGCTGACGGGCTCCTATTCCGGCGTCGTCGGTCTGCCCCTTTACGAGAGCATCAACCTGCTGCAGGGTGCGGGCTACCCCGTCTACTACACTTGGCGCATGGCGCCGGCGGCCTGGTCGTGACGGGCCCGGTCCGTCTCAGGCCCAAAAGGCCGTGCCCGGTTTGTGGAAAGCCGTCGCAGCAGAAATACCATCCGTTCTGTTCCGCGCGCTGCGCGCATGTCGATCTCAATCGCTGGCTGGCTGGGCGGTATGCTGTCCCCGCCGAAGAGGCGGGCACCCCTGACCCTGCGGCGGATCTCCCCGAAAGGAGCACGGAGACCGAGTAGGGGTCCGGCGCGGTCACGTCCTTGTGTAGGCGCGGGTCGCTGCCGAAGGTGTTATAATGCAACTGAGATCAAATCGGAGGAGGACATGCGCACGCTCCTTGCCTTGGCGATCCTGTCAGTCCTGGCGAGCCCTGGCCTCGCATGCGAGATGCACGAGAGCCATGCCGTCATGGCCTCGAAAGCCGTAAAGCCCGTGCCTCCGCCGCCGCCCGTTACGGAGGCAAAGGCGGAGGCGCCACAATCCCGGGCAGTCAAGCCTGCCGAGCCGGTCATCAAGGCTGAAACCGTCTCTCTGACGGACTAGACGCCAAAGGCCGCGGCGCCGGAACTCACGCTAGGTAAATACGTTATAGGCCCGGTTGAGCCTTTCTCATCCGGGAGCTTGATGCGTGACTAGTTTCAAGAGCTTTGACCAGTGGTTCACGAAGTCGGCATCACGAATCGCCATCTGGTCCGGCAGCCCCTCAGCGGTCGCCACGGCAATTCTTCTCATCGCGGCATGGGCCGTTGCGGGGCCGTTTTTCGGATTTTCCGATTTCTGGCAACTCACGATCAACACCGGCACGACGATCATCACCTTTCTCATGGTTTTTGTGATCCAGAACTCGCAGAATCGCGAGGCTTGCGCGATCCAGATCAAGCTCGATGAGCTCATCCGCGCGACCAAGGCGGCGCACAACTCGGTCATCGACCTCGAGCAGCTGACCGAGGCCGATCTCGAAAAGTTCCGGGAGCACTATTCGAAGCTCGCCGAGAAAGCGAGGAAACGCGAGGCCGGGGTGATCGACGACATCGCCGAGCTCACAGCCGAGGAAAGAGCGGTCGAGCTCGAGCGCCGCAAGGAGAAACGCAGCCGCAAGCATCCGAAGTCCGTGAAGGCCGAGGCTTGACCTTTTTCCTTTTCCGCGTTTCAGCGGGAGAAAAGGCAGGGGATCAATACACGCATTCGCGGAACACGCGCGTGACGTCGCCCTGCCAGGGTCCGCGATAGAGCTCGAGGAGCTCGTCGGCCGGCGTGCGCCCGCTCTCGACGATTTCGTCCAGAACGTCGAGGAATGACGATTCCGTTCCGCCCTTTGCGCCCGTCAGTCGCCGTTCGTCGAGACCCGCGCGCGAGAGCATGAGCGTCGCGCGCGCAATCTCGCGGACGCTGCGATGACGGATCGTCGCCTGAAGCGCCTCCGCGGGCACCGCTTGGCGCAGCGCCTCGCGCTCCTCAGCCGTCCAGTCCTTCACGATTTGCCAAGCAGCGTCGAGGGAGCGTGGATCGTAGAGAATCCCCGCCCAGAACGCGGGAAGAGCGCAAAGACGGCTGGCCGTTCCCGAATCTGCGCCGCGCATCTCGAGATAGCGCTTGAGCCGCACCTCCGGAAAGATTGTCGTCAGATGATCGGACCAGTCCTTGAGCGTTGGCCGCGCTCCCGGCAGCTGCGGCAATCTGCCGTCCATAAAGGAACGGAAGCTCTCGCCCGCGACATCGTGATAGCGTCCGTCGCGGAAGACGAAGTACATGGGCACGTCGAGCGCGTAGTCGACATAGCGCTCGTATCCCATGCCGTCCTCGAAAGCGAATGAGAGCATGCCGGAGCGCGCCCTGTCGGTGTCGAGCCACACGAAGGAGCGGAAGCTCTTAAATCCATTGGGCTTGCCTTCGAGGAAGGGCGAGTTCGCGAAGAGCGCCGTCGCTATCGGCTGGAGCGCTAGGGATACCCGGAGCTTCTTCACCATGTCCGCCTCGGTGGCGAAGTCGAGATTGGCCTGCACGGTGCACGTTCTGAACATCATGTCCCGGCCATAGCGGCCGACCTTGTCCATGTAGGGCGCCATGATTCCGTAACGGCCCTTTGGCATCACCGGCATTTCCGCCCTGGTCCAGGTCGGCGCCGCGCCGAGCCCGAGAAATCCGATGCCGAGCGCGCCCCCCACCTCGCGCACCTGATCGAGATGATCGTGCACTTCCGAGCAAGTCTCGTGCACGCTTCTGAGCGGCGCGCCCGAAAGCTCGAACTGGCCGCCTGGCTCGAGCGTCACCGATCCGCCGCCCTTGGCATCGGATAGCGCGATCAGGTTCGGGCCTTCGCTGACCCCGGTCCAGCCGAAGCGATCGCGAAGGCCTGCGAGAAGGGCCCTGATCGAACGCGGTCCGTCATAGGGGACGGGCGCGAACGTGTCGGTCAGAAAGGGAAACTTCTCGTGCTCGGTGCCGATCCGCCATTGCGTTGCCGGCTTTTCGCCGCCAGCGAGATACTCGACCAGCTGACGCTTGCTCGTGATCACCGCGCGCGCTTCGGCGGTGTCGGGCGTCGGACCGCTCAAGCGTCATGCTCCTTGCTCACTCGGGGGACCGCATTTACGCGGCGCCCGCCCGGGACGGCAAGTCAAAGATTGTGATGGTCAGCGGTGCCCGAAAAGCTTCCGTGCACGCAGCGCAACGACCCTTTCGGCCACGCGCGGGAGGGCCTCGAACTTGGCTCCGCCGGAGTCGTGCACGAACTCCTCGATGAATTGGGTCGCCGGGCGTTCCAGGATCTGCTTGGGCGATCCGACCTGCTCGATCAGCCCTTCATTGAGGATGGCGACGCGGTCGGCGAGCTCGAAGGCTTCTTCCTGGTCATGGGTGACGAAGAGGGTGGTGTGTTGGGTGCGCTCGTGAAGCTCTTTGAGCCAGCGGCGCAGCTCCTTACGGACCTTGGCGTCGAGCGCGCCGAAAGGCTCATCGAGGAGCAGCACCCGGGGTTCGATCGCGAGCGCCCGGGCAAGCGCCACCCGCTGGCGCTGGCCGCCCGAGAGCTGACGCGGGTAGCGGCCTTCCAGTCCCGAGAGCTGGACGAGATCGAGGAGCTCGAGCACGTGGCGTTTGATGTCGGCCTCGGCTGGCCGCGAGCGTCGCGGGCGCGCACGCAGGCCAAAGGCGACGTTGTCCATCACGGTCATGTGGCGGAAGAGCGCGTAATGCTGGAAGACAAAACCGATGCGGCGCTCGCGGAGCGACAGGTGCGCCGCATCGATCTCGCCGAAGTGGACGTTGCCTGATTCTGCGATTTCGAGGCCGGCGATCGCGCGAAGCAGCGTGGTCTTACCGGAGCCCGAAGGCCCGAGCAGCGCGACGAGCTCGCCCGAATCGACCTTGAGCGACACGCCCCTCAGCGCCGCGAACGCGCCGTAGCTCAGATGGAGATTGTGGACGGAAACCGTAACCGACATGGCTCATCTCCTGAAGGGCTAATGACCGGCGCCGCCGGCGAGGGCATCGCCGTAGCGCCAATCGAGGGCCGATTTGATCGCGAGCGTCCCGAGGGCGACCCCGGCGAGCAGCGAGGCCACCGCGAAGGCCGCCGCAAAATTATACTCGTTGTAGAGAATCTCGATGTGGAGCGGCATCGTGTTGGTCTCGCCACGGATGTGCCCCGAGACGACCGACACCGCGCCGAACTCGCCCATAGCGCGGGCGTTGCAGAGGAGGACG
>JBJMRA010000160.1:0-10673 GCA_045802365.1 Hyphomicrobiales bacterium
CATCACGCGGGACGCGCGAGAGCTTTCTCGGTTCCGCAAGGAGCACAGCCACATCATCTTGAAGCCGCTCTACGGCAATGGCGGGGCGGGCGTGTTCCGCCTCGCCGAGGACGACCAGAACTTCGCCTCGCTGGTCGAGCTCTTCCAGCAAAGCTTCCGCGAACCCTTCATCGCCCAGCGTTATCTTCCGGAGGTGAGGAAAGGGGACAAGCGCATAATACTGGTCGACGGCATCCCGACGGGCGCCATCAATCGAGTGCCGGCGATCGACGAGAACCGCTCGAACATGCATGTGGGCGGCAAGCCCGAGCCGATCGCGCTCACCGCGCGCGACGAAGAGATCTGCGCGCGCATCGGGCCTGAGCTCAAGGCCTTGGGACTTATCTTCGTCGGCATCGACGTCATCGGCGACTACCTGACCGAGATCAACGTCACTTCCCCCACGGGTATCCGCGAGGTGAAGCGCTTCGGCGGACCCGACATAGCCGCGCTCATCTGGGATGCAATCGAACGGCGCCGGACGTCTTCAGAGAGAGATCTGGCAGATTCCGCCGCTCAGGCGCTCGTCTGAAGCTCGATTGTTCCGCGGTCCTGGGGCGCCGCCATCCGGCTTCGCTTTCCCATGAGATTGCGGATGCGGTCGAGGACCGCCTGAGGCTCATAAGGCTTCGACAGATGCGGGCCCGACTCGCAAAGGCTGCCCGCGGCCTCAGCGGCGCGCGACGGCGTGCCGGCCAGAATGATCTCGATGCCGGGCCGGTTCTTCCTCACCCAATGGGCGAGCGCAAAGCCGTCCATCTCTCCCGGCATCTCGACGTCGCTCAGCACGACCTCGACGTCGATGTCGGCCTGCTCCATCACGAGAATCGCCTCTTCGCCGCTCGCCGCTTCGATCACCCTGTATCCGCAATGGCGGAGATATTCGGAGATGACCAGCCGGACGAGGACCTCGTCTTCGACGACCAGAATGATGGGCGGGGGAACGGGGATCGAATCAGTTGAGGTCATCGCGAGGGTAACCCAAAAGCGTTTTGGTGCATTCGACGACGCTCGCCACATCGTATGGCTTGCCGAAGAAGGCGTCGGCGACGAGGTCGCCTTCGACCATGTGGGCGGACGTCATGATGATTTTGACGTTGGGCCAGTTCGAGCGCACGAGGCCCGCGAGATTGGCGCCGTCGATTGGCCCGGGCATCCTGACATCGGTCAGGAGCAGCGCGATCTCCTCGGTGGTCTTGAGCACGATCAGCGCTTCCTCGCCATTCGCCGCCTCGATTACCCGAAAGCCCTCCGCCCGGAGCTCTTCCGACACCATGAGCCGAACCAGGATCTCGTCCTCCACGACCAGCAACAACGGCTTCTCGGGCGCTGGGTCGGGCGAGCCTGACATCGACGGGCTAAGCACTCGGAACTCCCCCTCTCGACGGGAGCTAAACGGGATCGGAAGAAGGTTGTTCCGCCAACGCGGCCCGCGACTTTCCGGCCAACGAAAGCCAGCCGATCACGTCCCCGGCGCTCCGGTCGGGCGGAAATACCGGATAGAAAACGTGCTCGACGCCGCCATCCTCGATCACCAGCGTGCAGCGTTTCAGAAGGATCATTCCACCCGTTTCGAAGGTGGGCAGAGTCATCGCACGGGTCAGCTTCAGATCGTGATCCGATAGGATCGCAAACGGCAGATGCAGCCGTTCTGCCGCTTCACGCTGATAATCGGAAACCTGCGTGGAAAGGCCGAAAAGATGGGCGACGCCGAGCGCCGTCAGCTCGGCGAAATGGTCGCGAAAGGAACAGGACTGGGGTGTGCAGCCTCGTGCACCAGGGATCATGTCCCAGCCTTCGGGGTTTTCTACACCGGGCCTTCCAGTCCGGGGGTAGGCATAGACAACGACGCGACCGGATAAGGCCGAGAGGTCAACGGACCGGCCGTCCGTTGCCGGGAGGAGGACGGACGGCACTTGAGTGCCGATGAGATGGCGCGCGGCCCCGTCGTCAACCGGGGCCGGGATCGCGGACCAATCCGGTGTTTCGATACCGCTTTTGATCTCCACCGCCTGCTCCCTTTGGCCGAAGTCCTATGGAGATTTACCCGGCTGATCTGTTTTCGTCCAATCAGCTGCGTTCCATAAATGTTCTTGCCCTACTCTCCCGGCCGGGTTATGGTCGGCGCGAGTTTCGCGGGGGCGGACATGACTTCTCATGTGTCGACGGTCGCCTTTCAGGGCATTGAGGCGCTGCCCGTCGATGTCCAGGCGCATTTCCTATCGGGGCAGGTCCAGTTCACGATCGTCGGCCTCGGCGACAAGGCGGTCGCGGAAAGCCGCGAGCGGGTGCGGGCGGCCCTCCATGCGATCGGCCTCGCGCTGCCCGGCAAGCGTCTTGCCGTCAATCTCTCGCCGGCCGATCTGCCGAAGGAAGGAAGCCATTTCGACCTGCCGATCGCGCTTGCGGTCCTCGCGGCCCTGGGCGTCCTGCCGCCAGACTTCCTCAACCGCTACACCGTCATCGGAGAGCTCGCTCTCGATGGCTCGATTGCCAGCGTCACAGGCGCGCTTCCCGCCGCCATCGCGGCCAACGGCCGCGGCCAGGGACTCATCTGCCCCAAGCCTTGCGGATCGGAAGCGGCGTGGGCCGGCGAGGACGTCGACATTCTGGCGCCCCAGACGATCGTGCAGATCCTCAATCACGTGAAAGGCACCCAGATCCTCTCGCGCCCCAAGCCGGCGATTGCCGAGGATCAGGCGGCACTCCCCGATCTCAGGGACATCAAGGGCCAAGAGGCCGCGAAGCGGGCGCTCGAGGTGGCGGCGGCAGGCGGGCATCATCTGTTGATGGTCGGTCCGCCGGGTGCGGGAAAGTCGATGCTCGCCCAGCGCCTGCCCTCGATCCTGCCGCCAATGGATGCCCGCGAGATGCTCGAGGTGAGCATGATCGCCTCGCTTGCCGGCGAGCTTCCGGGGGGCAAGTTGTCCCGCCGGCGTCCGTTCCGGGCGCCGCATCATTCGGCAAGCATGCCGGCCCTCGTCGGCGGCGGAATGAGGGCCAAGCCCGGAGAGATGGCGCTCGCCCATCGCGGCGTCCTCTTCCTCGACGAGCTGCCGGAGTTCCAGCCGCGCGCGCTCGAATCCTTGCGGCAGCCGCTCGAGACGGGCGAGACCCAGATCGCACGCGCCAACTATCACGTGGCCTATCCCGCCCGTTTCCAGCTCGTCGCCGCCATGAACCCCTGCCGGTGCGGCATGGCGGGAGAGCCGGGCCACGTCTGCCGCAAGGGCCCGCGCTGTGCTGCCGATTATCAGTCGCGCATCTCGGGCCCGCTGCTCGACCGGCTCGACCTCCAGATCGAGCTGCCGTCGGTCAAGGCGGCGGACCTCGTGATGCCGGCCCCCAAGGAGGGGAGCGCCGATATCGCCAAACGGGTCGCCGAGTCGCGCGTCCGCCAACGCGAGCGCTATGCCCGGCTCGGCCTTCCGCATGTTACCACCAACGCGGCCGCCGACGGGCAAATCCTGGAAGCCGTGGCGCTTCCCGACGAGAACGGGGCGAAGCTCCTGCGCGAGGCGGCCGAGCTCATGTCGCTGTCGGCGCGCGGCTTCCATCGCGTGCTGAGAGTGGCGCGCACGCTCGCCGACCTCGACGGGCGCGACCAGGTCGCCCGCATCAACATCGCCGAGGCGCTGAGCTACCGCCAGCGGCTCGCCGCCTTCCGGCAGGCCGCCTGACTTTGGATAAGCTGACCCTGGGGACGCGCCGCCGTCTGACCCGGCAGACACCCGCGCGCGTCATCAAACTTTCATTGTGAGGCCATCTATGGCAGTCTGGCGTGAACGCCGGGGGTAGGTAGCGGCAGTTCCGGCGGGGAGAGACAATGACCGTCCAGGAAGGTGCGGCAGCGAGCCGACGCGGGGAAGCGGAGGATTTCGGGCTCCCCGGCGGGCCTGTGCTCGCCGCCAAGGGCAGCCTTTCCGTGAGGCTCGCGACGACGGTCGAGGAGATCACCGCGGCCCAGCACTTGCGCTACCGGGTATTCTACGAGGAGCTCGCCGCCAAGCCGGACGAGGCCGCGCGCCGCAGCCGGCTCGACAGCGATTCCTTCGACGCCATCTGCGATCATCTCCTCGTTGTCGCCAAGGGAGAGGCGATCGCCAGGGAGGCGATCGAGCTCGAGGACGGCAATCTCGTCGGGACCTACCGTCTGCTCCGGCAGAATGTCGCCAACCGGCACGGCGGATTTTACACCGAGGGCGAGTTCGACATCGACGCGCTGCTTTCGCGCAAGCGCGGCCTCAATTTCCTCGAGCTCGGCCGCTCCTGCGTGCTCAAGCCCTACCGGGTGCGGCCGGTGATCGAGCTGCTTTGGCAGGGCATTTGGAACTACGTGCGCATCCACGATCTCGACGTCATGCTGGGCTGCGCGAGCTTCGAAGGGACGGACCCGGAGGAGCATGCGCTTCCCTTGAGCTTCATGGCCCAGCATTGCGCGGCGCCGCCCGAATGGCGGGTGCGGGCCTTGCCCGAGCGCTATGTCGAGATGAACAGGATGCCCCGCGAGCAGGTCGACGCCAAAGCGGCGCTTAAAGAGATGCCGCCGCTCATCAAGGGTTACCTGAGGCTCGGCTGTTATATCGGCGAAGGCGCGGTCATCGACGAGCAGTTCAATACGACCGACGTCCTCATCATCCTGCCGGTCTCGGCCATCAAGGCCCGCTATTTCTCCCACTTCGGGGCGCCCGACGAGGGCCCGAGGCCCGCCTACTCGACCGACGCGTGAGCAAGGTCCTACAGATAGTCTGATGCTAACCCACTGATGGTCTGCTAGTCTCGGCATTTGTCGAGGGATCCCACATGGCCCCTCCTATCAAATACCTGAAGAACATCATCATCGGTGGTGACTCGAGCGCCTACCAGCGAGAGGTAGCGCGCTATCTTGATCTCATACGGACGACGGAGATCGGCAGGGCGCTCGTCAAGCACATCAATTTCCGGGCGACCCAAATGACCATCGTTCCCTTCAAGCCGACGGCCTCGAATCCGGTCAATGCGAGCGCCAACCCGGCCAACCCCGCCGATGCCATGCCCGAAGGCTATCAGGGAGCGGGCACCGGCAGCGGCAGCGCGGTAACCGTCGAATACCATCCAGCCACGTTCAGGCAGCTCAATCAGAACATGGGCCGGATCGCCCCGGGCGGTGGACCGGGCGAGGCACTCTTTCATGAGATGGTGCATGGGTATCGTCAGCAGCGTGGTCAGGCCCTGAACATCGACAAGTTCGGCACCGAACCGGCAGAAGAGTTCTATGCGGTTCTGGCTTCGAATGTGTATCGATCCGAGCGCGGCTTCACTCGCTTTCGAGCCGCCTGGAGCAGCCGGTTCGCTCCTCTTGCGGACAGCCTGAGCGACTCTGAGCTTTATTACGACGAGTTCAAAGGGCCGATCGATCAGTGGTTCGTCAGCGATCGGGGCTTTTGCCTGGACGCCGCGAACGCGAATGCGCGCTTCAACCCATTTCGGGCTGCGGCGGTTGCGGTGGGCCTTCTCAAGTCTCCCGGCGTTTCGATGAGACTACCCTGACTGGTCTCGCTCGGCTGCGAACTGCGCGCCAACAAGCAATCGCCGTTTAGAGGAGGCCGTGTTGCCGCGCGTGCTCGCGAAGATCGAGCTCGGGCCTCGCGCCCACATGCGAGATCACCTCGGCCGCGGCGAGAGCGCCGAGGCGGCCGCAGTCCGCCAGCCCCTTGCCTTGCGTGTATCCGAACAGGAAGCCCGAGGCGAAGAGATCGCCAGCGCCCGTCGCATCGACCACCTTCGGAACCTCATGCGCCGGCACCACGTGCACCTCATCGCCCCTCGCGATCACGCAGCCCGCTTCGGAACGCGTGAGCGCGGCGATCTCACAATCCTTGCGGACCAGCTGCAGCGCTTCGTCGAAATCGCGGACTTGGTAGAGCCAGGTGACCTCCTTCTCGTTGGCGAAGAGAATGTCGATGCCGCCGCGGATCAGCTCGAGGAAGCTGTCGCGATGCCGCTCGACGCAGAACGAATCCGAAAGCGTGAGCGCGGTCTGCCGGCCCGCTGCGTGGGCGAGCCTCGCCGCGAGCTTGAAGGCCTCGCGCGCCGAAGGGCGGTCCCACAAATAGCCTTCCATGTAGGTGACGCCGGCGCTCGTCACTATTTCCGCATCGACATCGGCGGGGGTGAGATGATTGGAGGCCCCAAGGAAGGTGTTCATCGTCCGCTCGCCGTCCGGCGTGACGAGGATGAGGGAGCGCGCGGTCGAGGGACCGTCGAGGGCGGGGCGCGTTTCGAACCGCACGCCTTGCGCCTTCAGGTCATGCGAGAATATCTCGCCGAGCTGGTCGGCCTTCACTTTTCCGAAATAGGCGGCCTTTCCGCCGAAAGAGGCGATGCCGGCGATGGTGTTGGCCGCCGACCCTCCAGAAACCTGAAGCGCCGGTCCCATCTGGCCATAAAGCTCGTGCGCCTCAGGTTCCTCGATCAGCCGCATCGCGCCTTTCGTGAGCTTTCGCGCATCGAGGAAATCGTCATCGACCCGGCCGAAGACATCGACGATGGCATTGCCGATGCCGAGCACATCGATCTCCGCTTGCTTCATTGACTGTCCTTGGAGAGGAAAGGCGGGAGGCGAACGGCTACAGGATCGGGCTTGCCGGAGCAAGCAAGGGCGGGTAGCTCTCCCTCATGATCGTTGCCGCCTTCCGCGCGCTCGGCGACGTGCTGTCCCCCGAGTTCCGCCGCATTCTTTTCACCGCGATCGGGCTGACGCTGCTGCTTTTTGCAGCGACCATCGCGGGCACGGTTATGCTGCTCGAAGCCTTGAAGCTAGTCCCTTGGTCGTGGGCCGAGACCATCATCGAAGTCGTGGCGAGCCTCGGCCTTGTAGTCCTCGCTCTCTTCCTGATGGCGCCGGTCTCGGCTTTCTTCGCGGGCTTCTTCCTCGACCGGGTGGCGCTCATCGTCGAACGCGAGCACTATCCTCGCGATGCTCCCGGCGTGCCACTCCCCTTCATCGAGGCGGTCCTGACCGGCATCCGCTTCGGATTGCTCGTGCTCGCGATCAACATCCTCCTGCTTCCGAGCTTCTTCTTCGGCATCGGCGCAATCGCCATGCTGATGGCGAATGCTTTCCTGCTCGGCCGCGAATACTTCGAGATGGCGGCAATGCGGCACATGCCTCCCGAGGACGCCCGCAAGCTGCGGAAGGAGAATTCGCCGCAGATCTTCATCGCCGGACTGCTGCCGGCATTTCTCGCTCTGGTGCCGATCGTCAATCTCGCCGTGCCGCTATTCGCCACGTCTTATTTCGTCCACCTCTTCAAGCAGGTGCGGGCGTCTTCGGCCTAAACAGGCAGATGTCGCTGATGAGGCAGCGCCAGCATTCGGGCGTGCGCGCCTTGCAGACGTAGCGGCCATGCAGGATGAGCCAGTGATGAGCATGCGGCTTGTAGGCGGCGGGAACGACCTTCTCGAGGCGCATCTCGACTTCGACCGGCGTGTTGCCCGGCGCGATGCCGGTACGGTTGCTCACCCGGAAGACATGCGTGTCGACCGCGATCGTGGGCTCGCCGAATGCAGTATTGAGCAAGACGTTCGCGGTCTTCCGGCCGACGCCCGGAAGCGCTTCTAGCGCGTCCCGCTCGCGCGGCACCGAGCCGCCGTGCTTCTCGATCAAGGCCTTCGAGAGTCCGATCACGTTCTTGGCCTTCATGCGATAAAGGCCGATCGACTTGATGTACTGGGTGAGGCCCGCCTCGCCGAGCGCCAGCATTTTTTTCGGCGTGTCGGCAACCTTGAACAGGCTCGCGGTTGCGCGATTCACCCCGGCATCCGTCGCCTGCGCGGAGAGGACGACGGCGACGAGTAGGGTATAAGGATTGACCGACTCGAGCTCGCCTTTGGGCACGGGCTCGCGCGCTGCGAAGCGCCGGAATATTTCGGCGATCTCGTCGGGCTTCAAACGTCTCGGCCGCGCCATGGAACCTCCCCCTTATCGACGGTCTTCTGGATAAGTCCGTTTTCCGATAGAGCCAAGCGATGGCGCCCCAACGAGAACCCTTCCGTGCAATCCTGACACCCCATCGTTCACTTTCGCCCGCCGGCTTCCTCGTTCTCATGGGCGTCATCATCACATTCAATCTCACGGCAGGCGTCGGTTTCTACCTGCTCGGCGCCTGGCCGGTCGTCGGCTTCATGGGCATCGACGTCGCGCTCGTCTGGTGGGCGTTCCGGCTGAACTATGCGCGGGCGAATGCGCGGGAACTCATCGAGGTGACCGAGCATGAACTCATCCTCGACCGCGAGGTCGGGGGGCGGCGGCTCGAGCAGCGACGCTTCACGCGCGGATGGGTCAGAGTCGAGCTCGAGGAGGATCGGGAGCGCGACCTCATCGGCCGGCTGTTCCTGCGCTCGCGCGGGGCAAAGACCGAGATCGGCGGCTTCCTCTCGCCTGCCGAACGGAAAACGTTTGCGGCAGCGCTCAGCGAGGCTCTCGCAATGCCCCGAATCTGAGCAAGAATCGGGTGGCTCCAGAGCTCACCCCGGCCTAGATTCCGCCCCATGAGCACAATCGATAATATTTCCCACTCTCCCACTCACGACTACGCAGTCGTCAAGAAGGCGCTCGCCTTCATCACCGAGAACTGGCGCGACCAGCCCTCGCTCGAAACCATCGCCGAAGAGACGGGGCTTTCACCTCATTACATGCAGCGCGTGTTCACGCGCTGGGCGGGGCTATCGCCCAAGGCCTTCCTGCAGGCGGTCACCCTCGATCATGCGCGCGGGCTCCTGCGCGACTCGGCCTCCATCCTCGATGCGAGCTATGAGCTCGGTCTTTCGGGTCCGGGCCGCTTGCATGATCTCTTCGTCACGCACGAAGGGATGTCGCCCGGCATCTACAAGGCGAGGGGCAAGGGACTCAGCATCCGGTACGGTTTCCATCCCTCGCCCTTCGGAACGGCGCTCGTGATGATCACCGCCGAGGGGCTCGCAGGCCTCGCCTTCGCCGATGAGGGCGAGGAAAGGGCGGCGCTCGCCGACATGACCTCCCGCTGGCCCGAGGCGGACTACGTCGAGGATCGGCAGGCGACCGAAAGCTTTGTCTTGCGCATTTTCACGCCGGAGAACTGGCGGCCCGATCAGCCGCTGCGCGTCGTGTTCATCGGCAGCGATTTCGAGATCAGGGTTTGGGAGACGCTGTTGCGCATTCCGCTGGGCAAGGCCTCCACCTATTCCGACATTGCCGCCCATCTGGGCCGCCCGCAAGCGGCGCGCGCCGTCGGAACCGCGGTCGGCCGCAATCCCGTCTCCTTCGTGGTCCCCTGCCACCGGGTGATCGGAAAGTCGGGGAGCCTCTGCGGCTATCATTGGGGCCTGACGCGAAAGCGCGCGATTCTCGGCTGGGAGGCGGGGATCACAGCGAAGGCTGCCTGACCCGCTCAGTGACGTCTCACTCGAGCTACAGCTGCTTGTAGAAGATGGCGGTATCGTCGAGCTTGCCATCGCCGCCATAGGCGTAGCCCGGGATGTAGCCCACGCAGGTGAAGCCGAGGCCGCGGTAGAAGGCCTCGACCGGCCCATGGGCGACCGCATCGAAGGTTATGAGCGTCAACCCGAGCTCGCGCGCTTTCGCTTCGACCGCACGCATGAGCCCAGTCCCAAGCTTCAGCCGGCGATAGTCGCGGTGGACGAGAAGCTTCGCTATTTCGCCGCGGTGCGGCTGGTTCGGCGGCCACACCTTGTGTAGCTGAACGGTGCCGGCAATCGTGCCGTCGATTTCCGCCGCAAACAAGAAGAGGCGTCCGCCTTCGACCGCGCCCGCCAAGCTTCGCCAATAGGCCGAGGCGCCCGCCTCATCCAACGGCCAGAGAAAACTCACGCCTGCTCCCGATTGAACCGCGTCGCAGAGGATCGCCGAGAAGCGCGCGACGTTCGTCTCGAGCTCGGGCGCCGTGAGAAGCCGGATCACTCACCCAGCCTGTCGATCGACATCGGGCGGGAATCGGGACCGAGCTTGTAGACGATGGGGACGCCGGTCGCGAGCTCGCGGCCGACGATCTCGTCCGGAGTCAGCGCCTCGAGCACCATGATCAGCGCACGGAGCGAGTTGCCGTGCGCCGACACGAGCACGCTCTGGCCCGCGAGCACGTCCGGCAGGATGTGCACGACATAATAGGGAAGCGAGCGCGCCAACGTGTCCTTGAGACTCTCGCCGCCGGGTGGAGCCACGTCGTAGGAGCGCCGCCAAAGGTGGACCTGTTCTTCGCCCCAGCGCTTGCGGGCATCATCCTTGTTGAGGCCGGTGAGATCGCCATAGTCGCGTTCGTTGAGCGCCTCATCTTTCTCGATCGCGATGGCTTTCTGCCCCAGTTCTTCGAGCATGAAATCGAGGGTCTTCTGGGCGCGGCCGAGCGCGCTCGTGTAGGCAACATCGAAGGTCAGCCCCTTCTCCTTGAGCAGGCGACCCGCCTTGCGCGCTTCCGCGACGCCCTGTTCGGTCAGCCCCACATCGGTCCAGCCGGTGAAGAGGTTCTTGAGGTTCCACTCGCTTTGACCATGCCGAACGAGAACCAGCGTGCCGCTCATGCGCTACTCCAAACCCAGCACGTCGGTCATCGAGTAGAGCCCCTCCTTCTTGTCCTTCGCCCAGAGCGCGGCCCTGA